>JAJPYP010000077.1 GCA_021204885.1 Prevotellaceae bacterium | reverse complement strand
GTTCTCTAACAATGGCTTTTATGGAAGAGCGATATTTTAAACGCGACATCAGCTGGCTCTCTTTCAACTACCGGGTGTTGCTGGAAGCGGAAGACGTGACGTTGCCGCTTTATGAACGCATCAACTTCATCTCCATCTACTCTTCCAACTTGGAGGAGTTCTACAAGATACGGGTGGCCGACCACAAGGCCGTGGCCAGCGGGGTGGTGCGCAGTGAAGACGAGAGCGTGGAGGATGCCATCGCATTGGTTTCGGCCATCAACAACGAGGTGAACCGTCAGTTGGAAGAGCGCGTGCGCATCTACGAGCGCATGATCCTGCCCGACTTGTGCAAGCACCGTATCGTCTTCTACCAAAACTATAACGTGTTGCCGGCACACAAGGAGTTCGTGCGCCGCTTTTTCCGTGAAGAGATATTCCCTTACTTGTCGCCCGTACCTGTGCGGCACGACAAGGTGGCCTCCTTCTTGCGTGACAACCGCCTCTACTTGGCGGTGAGATTGTTCCCCAAACAGGGTGTGGGAAAGGAGCCGGAGTATTACGTGATGAAGTTGCCCTACAGCAAGGTGCCCCGCTTCATCGAGTTGCCCAAGGAGGGTAAGAACTACTACCTCATGTTCATCGAGGACATCATCAAGGCCAATTTGGATGTCATTTTCCCCGGTTATAAGGTGGACAGTGGCTATTGCATCAAGATCTCTCGCGATGCCGACATTCTCTTGGAAGACGCCGCCAACACCTTGGAGATTGTGGCGCAGTTGAAGCGGAAAATCAAGCGGCGCAAGACGGGGGCCATCTGCCGCTTCGTCTATGACCGCCTCATGCCGCGCGACTTCCTGAACTTCTTGGTGCAGGAGTTCTGCATCGATTCGGATGAGTTGGTGCCGGGCGACAAGCACTTGAATTTGGAGGACTTGCGCTTGTTGCCTAATCCCAATCCCGCCTTGCTTCCCATACGCAAGCCGCAGCCCATGAAGCTCACTTGTTTGGACGAGGGGGAATCCATCTTCCATTATGTGGCAGGGAAGGACTTGCTGCTTCACTACCCCTATCACTCTTTCGAGCATTTCATCCATTTCCTCTATGAGGCCGTGCACGACCCCTCCGTGCATGAGATCATGGTGACGCAATATCGTGTGGCGCCCAATTCGGCCGTCATCAACACGCTGATCGCCGCCGCGCACAACCACAAGAAGGTGACCGTGTTCGTGGAGCTCAAGGCCCGCTTCGACGAGGAGAACAACCTCGCTACCGCCGAGTTGATGAAGGCTTCGGGCATCAATATCATCTACAGCATTCCGGGTTTGAAGGTGCATGCCAAAGTGGCCCTTGTGTTGCGGCGTGACGAGGCGGGGCACAAGTTACCCGGCTATGCCTACATCAGCACGGGCAACTTCAACGAGAAGACGGCTACGCTTTATGCCGACAGCGGGCTTTTTACCAGCAACCGCGTCATCGTGAACGACCTGCACAATCTCTTCCGCACGTTGCGGGGCAAGAAGAACCCCGTGTTCCACCGCCTGCTTGTGGCGCGTTTCAACCTTATACCGGAATTGAACCGCCTTATCGACCATGAAATGGCGTTGGCCAAAAACGGCAAGCGAGGCAGGATTGTCCTGAAGATGAATGCGCTGCAAGACCACATTATGATAGACCGCCTTTATGAGGCATCCCAGGCGGGTGTGGAGATTGACCTTATCGTGCGTGGCATCTGTTGCCTGATACCGGGTCAGGAGTACAGTCGCAACATCCGCGTGACGCGCATTGTGGATACCTTCTTGGAACATGCCCGCATCTGGTATTTCGGCAACGGCGGCCGTCCCAAGCTCTTCTTGGGCTCGCCCGACTGGATGCGCCGCAATCTCTACCGCCGCATCGAGGCCGTTACGCCGGTGCTTGATGAAGACTTGAAACGGGAACTAATCGACATGCTGGCCATCCAGCTGGCCGACAAGCGCAAGGCATGCTTTGTGGACGAGCATTTGCGCAACTGCCCCAAGTCGGCCCATCAGTTAAAGGAGCGGGTGCGCTCCCAATATACTTTCTACGAGTATTTGAAAGAGAAGATGCAGCACGGCAGCTCGTCGATAGTGCCGAAGAGGGAACTATGATTGCTTTAATCCCATTTTCTCTGCCTGTTCCATCATAAACGCCCGCGCGGCCTCGTGTTCATTGGGGATGACACCGTCTAAAATGGCATCCTTGATGGCGCTTTTCAGTGTGCCCACTTCGCGGCACGGGGGCAATCCGAAGGTTTCCATAATCTCTTCCCCGCTTACGGGCGGCTGGAAGTTGCGTATGCGGTCGCGCTCTTCCAGGTCCTTCAGCTTTTGCCTTACTAATTGAAAGTTGGCGAGGAAACGGCGTTTCCGTTCCAAGTTCTTGGAAGTGATGTCAGCCTCACACAAGGTCATAAGGTCGTCTATGTCGTCGCCCGCCTCGAAGAGCAAGCGGCGCACGGCCGAGTCGGTCACCTCTTCATCGGCAATTACGATGGGGCGCATGTGCAGCCTTACCAGCTTCTGCACATATCTCATCTTCTCGTTCATGGGCAGCTTCATTTTGCGGAAGATGGCGGGAATCATCTGCTCGCCCATGTAGTC
>JAJPYP010000186.1 GCA_021204885.1 Prevotellaceae bacterium | reverse complement strand
GGTTGAACGCGCCGATGATGTTGCGTGCTTTCAAGAGGGTGTTGTCGTAGGCCACGAGGTCGGCATACTGGTTATAGACCGTCGCCCCGAAGGCTTCCAACTTGCCGGCGATATAGTCGCCGCAGGCCTTGTGGCCCTCCATGCCCGGCACGCGCGGGCCGAACTGCGTCTGCGCCTCTACATAGCGGTAGGCGCTGTCCGCATTGAATACAGGCACCGTAACCGGCTCGTCGAGGGCTTCTGTCTGGCCCTGGGCCGCCTGTCCTCCGCTCTTGTTGCTGCAAGCCACCGCCGCCACGAAGAGCAATGCCAATAAACTCCATGTGTAATTCCGCTTCCTGTCCATCAGCTATAAAAATTTAGTCTTGTCTCTTTGCGCCCCACCTCCAACGACACCTTGGCGCCGTTTATCAAAGGCAGGTTCATCGGTATGTGTCCCACGGGGAAACCGAAGCAGATGGGATAACCGTATCCTTTCAGCACGTCGGCCAACGCCTCGTATAAGGGCTTGCCCAAGGAGAGGTTCTCGGTGTATTCGGTGAATTGGCCCACAATCAGGCCCGAGAGCCGATCCAATACGCCACCTAATTTCAGGTTGTAGAGCATGCGCTCCACGGCGTGCGGACGTTCCCCTACATCTTCTATAAAGAGCACGGTGCCTTCGGGGGGAATGTCGTAGGGCGTGCCGCGCAAGCCGTAGAGTACGGCGAGGTTCCCGCCGCGCAAGATGCCCTCGGCACGTCCCCTGTGGTTGAGCTTGTGGGCGGGGCAACGGTAGCCGAATCCGCCTTTAAGGGGAAGCACCGCCTCGGCCTTCCCACGGGTGAAGTGACCGAAGAGCAGGTCTTTCAAGGCCAGCGTGGGGTAGTCTCCGGGTTCGGCTTCGGTCAAGTGGCGGGCCATGGGCGCGTGCAGCGAGGCGAAGCCGTGCTGCTGGAAGAGGTTGTGCAAGGCAGTGATGTCGCTAAAGCCCACGAGCCACTTGGGGTGTGCGGCAAAGCGGGTGAACCGGAGTTTGTCTACCAAGTGCACGGCCCCGTATCCGCCCCGGCTGCAAAAGATGACTTTGGCCCTGTCGTCGTCCATGGCCGCCTGCAAGTCGGCGAGGCGCTGGGTAATGCTGCCCGCATAGTGGCCGTGCGCTCCTGCGGCATGGCGGGTCGTGACCGTCTCCAATCCCCATGACCTGAACCGCTTGCGTGCGCCGTTCAAGAAGGCGCGGTCTATCGCCCCCGAAGGCGATACAAGCACCACGCGGTCGCCCGCTTGCAGGAAGGGAGGGTAGGTAAGGGCAGTCATACAGGTACCGATGATTTAGGTGCAAAAGTACACAATTCATCACATTCTACACCTATATGCGGCCATTTTTAAACGGCTTTTTTCCATCGGTCCTCGCCGCACTCGTATAATATTGGCAAAATGATATATAAATAACCTATACCGTTGGTTAAAGACTTTGTGTTTCCGCGCTTTTTTTCGGATATTTGCTCAAACTTTACAGTATGGATACAATTCGCGATTTTGACCAATTGACTGCCTGCTTGCAGGCCTCCCGCATGAGGAAGCGCATCGCGGTGGTGTGTGCCGACGACCCGCATACGGAGTATGCCATCTCCCGTGCCCTTCAAGAGGGCATCGCCGAGTTCTTGATGGTGGGCGACGCCACCCGGTTGGATGCCTATCCCGCCTTGAAAGCCTTCCCCGACAAGGTACAAGCCATACACATTACCGACCCCGACGAGGCCGCCCGCGAGGCCGTGCGCTTGGTGCGCGAAGGCAAGGCTGACGTGCTCATGAAGGGCATCATCAATACCGACAACCTGCTGCATGCCATCCTCGACAAGGAGCGGGGACTGCTGCCCAAAGGCCGCCTGTTGACCCACTTGGCCGCCATGAAGATTCCCGCTTACGACAAGCTGCTCTTCGTGACCGATGCCGCCGTCATACCCAACCCCACGTTGCAACAACGCACGGAGATGATACGCTACGCCATCCGCGTGTGCCGTTGTTTCGGCATCAACCAGCCGCGCATCGCCCTTATCCACTGCACCGAGAAGGTAAGCCCCAAGTTTCCCCTCTCTTTGGATTATGCCGAGATAGTGGAGCAAGCCCGGGAGGGCGTGTTCGGCGATGTCGTCATTGACGGCCCCATGGACGTGAAGACGGCGCTCGACCAAGAGAGCGGCCTTATCAAAGGCATCGCCTCGCCCATAGAGGGGCAGGCCGACGTGCTCATTTTCCCCGACATACAGGCAGGCAACGTCTTTTATAAGACAGTCTCTCTCTTTACGGACGCCTCCATGGCGGGCGTGCTGCAAGGACCCGACTGCCCCGTGGTAGTCACCTCGCGCGGTGACTCCGGGCTCACCAAATATTACAGTATCGCCATGGCTTGCCTCACGGCATAACATCTCCTTTCCTTCTATGAGAATACTTGCCATCAATCCTGGTTCCACTTCGACGAAAATAGCCGTCTATGAAGAGGAGACCCCGCTGTTTGTAGAAAACATCCGCCACTCGGCCGAAGAGATCGCCACGTTCCCCCGCATCATCGACCAGTTTGAATACCGCAAGAACTTGGTGTTGCAGACGTTGCAGGAGCA
>JAJPYP010000208.1 GCA_021204885.1 Prevotellaceae bacterium | reverse complement strand
ACACCACTCTACAGATGGAACCGGCCGACCTGCTCGTCACACGCAACCAGCAGGAGATGATGACCAGCCCGGAGTTAAACACCTACATTGACCGGCAACGACAACGGGGCTTCGCCAACATCAAGGAGTTTGAGATAGAGTACCACAAGCGCATCGCCATGTCGTTCGCCTCGTTCATCTTGACCCTAATCGGCGTGTCGCTCTCCTCGCGCAAGACCAAGGGAGGCATGGGACTGCATTTGGGCATCGGCCTGGCGCTTAGTTTCTCCTATATCCTCTTCCAGACCATCGCTTCCACTTTTGCCGTGAACGGCAATATGCCCCCGTCCATCGCCGTCTGGATTCCCAATATCCTCTACGCCTTCATCGCATTCTATCTCTACAAGAAGGCACCGAAGTAACCGGTCCGGTTCAGAAAAAAACACTATCTTTGCTCCCGATTATAATAATGTAGTATCTAAACAACATAACGAATGGTGAAAAGAGCGCTCATCACAGGTATTACGGGACAAGACGGTTCATTCCTTGCGGAGTTTTTGATTGAAAAAGGGTATGAGGTACACGGCATCCTGCGCCACTCCTCTTCGTTCAACACGGGACGCATCGAGCATCTCTATTTAGACGAATGGGTGCGCGACATGAAAAAAGAACGGTTGGTGAACCTCCATTATGGCGACATGACCGACAGTAGCTCGCTCATCCGCATCATCCAATTGGTACAGCCCGACGAGATTTACAACTTGGCCGCGCAAAGCCACGTGAAGGTGTCGTTCGACGTGCCCGAATATACGGCCGAGGCCGATGCCGTAGGCACGCTGCGCATGCTGGAAGCCGTGCGCATCTTGGGCATGGAGAAGCATACGAGAATCTACCAGGCTTCCACATCCGAACTTTTCGGGAAGGTGCAGGAGGTGCCCCAAAGGGAAACCACGCCTTTCTATCCGCGCAGTCCCTACGGCGTGGCCAAGCAGTATGGGTTCTGGATTACCAAGAATTACCGCGAGAGTTACGGCATGTTCGCCGTGAACGGCATACTCTTCAACCACGAGAGCGAGCGCAGGGGCGAGACGTTCGTCACGCGCAAAATCACGTTAGCGGCCGCACGCATCGCGCAAGGCCATCAGGACAAACTCTACTTGGGCAACTTGGATGCCCGGCGCGATTGGGGCTATGCCAAGGATTACGTGGAGTGCATGTGGTTGATGTTGCGACACGACACGCCCGAGGATTTCGTCATAGCCACTGGCGAGATGCACACCGTGCGCGAGTTTGCCACGCTGGCTTTCCAAGAGGTGGGTATCAGTTTGCGCTGGGAAGGCTCGGGCATCGACGAGAAGGGCATCGACGCCGGGAGCGGCCGTGTGTTGGTAGAAGTAGACAAGCGTTATTTCCGTCCCTGCGAAGTGGAACAGCTCATGGGCGACCCCTCCAAGGCGAAGCGGGTGCTTGGCTGGAACCCCACCAAGACCGGTTTCAAGGAGTTGGTGCACATCATGGCGGTTTCCGACATGGCATACGTAAAGAGACACTATGATGGACAAGGGCGCTAAAATCTATGTGGCGGGACATCGCGGGTTGGTGGGTTCGGCCATTTGGAAGAGCCTGCGAGCGAAAGGATATACCAACCTTGTAGGCAAGAGCCACGAAGAGCTGGACTTGCTTGACGGGGAGGCGGTGCGCCGCTTCTTCGACATGGAGCGGCCGGCGTATGTATTCCTTGCAGCCGCCTACGTGGGAGGCATCATGGCCAACAGCCGCTACCGTGCCGACTTTATCTACCGTAACTTGCAGATACAACAAAACGTCATCGGCGAGAGCTACCGGCACGGAGTAAAGAAACTGCTCTTCTTGGGCAGCACCTGCATCTATCCGCGCGACGCGCGGCAACCCATGCGCGAGGAGGTGCTTCTTACCTCTCCTTTGGAGTACACGAACGAGCCATACGCCATCGCCAAGATAGCGGGGCTGAAACTGTGCGAAAGCTTCAACCTGCAATATGGCACGAACTACATCGCCGTGATGCCCACCAATCTTTACGGGCCGAATGACAACTTCGACTTGGAACGAAGCCACGTGCTGCCTGCCATGATGCGCAAGATTCATTTGGCGCACTGCCTGATGACGGGCAGTTGGGAGTCCATACGGCACGATTTGGACCGTCGCCCCGTTGAAGGTATCAACGGCAAGGCGGAAGTGGCGGCCATACGTGACGTGCTGGCCAAATACGGCATCCATGACAAGGAAGTGGTGTTGTGGGGAACGGGGAAGCCGCTGCGCGAATTCCTTTGGAGCGAGGAGATGGCCGATGCTTGTGTGTTCGTGATGGAGAGGGTCGATTTCAAGGATACCTATTCTATAACAGACGGCGGCGAGATACGCAATTGCCACATCAACATCGGTACGGGGAAGGAACTAACCATCCGCGCGTTGGCAAGGTTGGTGTCCGATACCGTGGGCTATCAAGGAACGGTTACCTTCGATAGCGGCAAGCCCGACGGTACCCCGCGCAAGCTCACCGACCCCTCCAAGCTGCATGCCTTGGGGTGGCACCACCGTATTGAGATTGAAGAGGGGGTAAGGCGGTTGTACGACTGGTACCTGCAAGCATAAGCCTTCCCCGATTATCAACTATCAATGAAGAAGTATGGAACAGAGTTTTATAGCCTATATCGAGGATAGCATCCGTAAGAACTGGGACCGCGATGCCTTGACCGACTACAAAGGAGCCACGCTGCAATACAATGACGTGGCACGCAAGATAGAGAAACTACACCTTCTATTTGAGGCGGGAGGAATAGAGAAGGGCGACAAGATAGCCCTGTGCGGACGCAACAGCGCCCATTGGGGCGTGGCTTTCCTTGCCACACTGACCTACGGGGCGGTGGCCGTACCCATCCTGCACGAGTTCAAGCCGGAGAACGTGCACAACATCGTCAACCATTCAGACGCGAAGCTCCTCTTCGTGGGCGACCAAGTATAGAAAGGACTCGACGAGTCGGCCATGCCTAACCTGCAAGGTATCATCCAAATCATGGACTTCTCGTTGTCGGTTTCACGTAACGTGCGGTTGCCATACGCCCGCGAGCACCTGAACGAGCTTTTCGGCAGGAAATATCCCAAGAACTTCCGTCAAGAGCATGTCAAATACCACGAGGACAGCCCTGAGGAACTGGCTGTGCTCAACTACACTTCCGGCACCACGAGCCTCCCCAAAGGAGTGATGCTGCCCTACCGTAGCCTTTGGTCAAACACGACCTTCGCCTTTGAAAGGCTGCCCATGAAGGCGGGCAGCAACATGGTGAGCATATTGCCCATGGCACACATGTACGGGCTGGCCTTCGAATTCATCTATGAGTTCTGTGTAGGGTGTCACATCCATTTCCTTACCCGCACCCCAAGTCCGAACATCATCTTCCAAGCGTTCAATGAGGTAAGACCCGACTTGGTAATATCCGTACCGCTCATCATCGAGAAAATCATCAAGAAACGGGTGCTTCCCAAGTTGGAGACACCCACCATGAAACTGTTGCTGAAATTGCCCATCATCAACGACAAAGTCAAGAGTTCCATACGCAAGCAGGTGATGGATGCCTTTGGCGGCCGGTTTGAGGAGATTATCATCGGCGGAGCGGCCTTCAACCACGAAGTGGAGCAGTTCCTCAAGATGATAGATTTCCCCTATACCGTGGGATATGGCATGACGGAATGTGCGCCGCTCATCTGCTACGAGGATTGGCATAGCTTCAAGCCCGGTTCTTGCGGCAAGGCGGTTACCCGCATGGAGGTGAAGATACTCTCTCCCGACCCTACGCGCATTGTGGGTGAGATCGTGTGCCGTGGAGCCAACGTCATGACAGGTTACTACAAGAACGAGGAGGCCACGAGGGAGGTAATCGATGCCGAAGGATGGCTCCATACAGGCGACTTGGCACTGAAGGATGAAGCGGGCAACGTGACCATCAAGGGCCGCAGCAAGAACATGCTTTTAGGTGCCAGCGGACAGAACATCTATCCCGAAGAGATTGAAGAGTTGCTCAACAACCTGCCCTACGTATCGGAAAGCATCGTCATTCAGCAGGAAGGACAATTGGTAGGATTGGTCTATCCCGACTTCGAGGATGCCACGGCCCAAGGTTTGGCTGAAGGAGACTTGGCACGCATCATGGAGGAGAACCGCACGGCCTTGAACGGACAGTTACCGGCATACAGCCAAGTGGCCAGGCTCGTTATCCACCATGAAGAGTTCGAGAAGACTCCCAAGCGGTCCATCAAACGTTTCCTCTACCAAACGGAGAAAGGATAAGCGCATGAACCCTGCCCGCCATAGTCTCTTATGGATCCTTGCGTTGCTCCTCTCTTTGCTGATTGGCAAGGAGCAGGCATACGCTCAGGGAGTGGACCTCTCCCTGTGGAAAGGGATAGCCACGCAACGCACGGACACGGTGGGAGGAACTTCCCTCAATATCGGGCTCCTTTCGGCCATGAACCGGCTGAACGGCTTTGGCGTGAATGTCTTGGGAGCGGTAGTAGGAAAAGAGATGAACGGCGTGCAACTATCGGGACTTGCCAACGTGGTGAACGGTGATGTGAACGGCTTCCAAATAGCCGGCATCACCAATGTAAACGGCCGTGACGTGGCAGGTATCTCCCTATCGGGATTGGTGGGCATCGCAAGCAACGACGTGCGTGGCGTGATGGCTTCAGGATGGGTCAACGTGACAGGCAGCGACAACTACGGCGTGTTGGCAAGCGGTTTGGTCAACATCGCGGGCAGTCAAAGTACAGGACTCGAATTGGCAGGATTGGCAAACGTAGGGGCATCTCATGTTGAAGGGGTGCAGT
The DNA here is from genome assembly GCA_021204885.1 of Prevotellaceae bacterium. The sequence goes on along the minus strand of JAJPYP010000208.1, from coordinate 9,493 downwards.
TGGCCGGATTGCTGAACGTGGCCGCAGGAAGTATGAAAGGGGTACAACTGTCGGGCCTTGGCAACGTGGCTTCCCAGAACACCGACGGCGTGCAGTTGGCTCCATGCAACATCCTTGTGCGGGGCCGTGGGTTACAGATAGGATTGGTGAATTACTACCGGGAACAGTTGGACGGCTTCCAGTTGGGATTGGTAAACGCCAATCCACATACAAGAGTCCAGCTGATGCTCTATGGCGGTAACAGCACGAAGTTGAACATGGCGGTGCGCTTCAAGAACAAAGTCTACTACACCATCTTGGGTATAGGCGCTCCTTACCTTGATTTCAGCGATAAATTCTCCACCGCTTTCTTCTACCGTGCCGGTGCAGAATTACCGCTATGCAAGCGCCTTTTCTTGAGCGGCGATTTGGGATACGGCCATATAGCGCTTTTCAAGAACAAGCGCCAAAGCTATCCCCCGCGCCTCTACGCCCTTCAAACCCGTCTTAACTTGGAGTACCGCCCCACGGACATCTTAGGCATCTTCCTTACGGGAGGCTACGGATGGGACCGCCGTTACAAACACCATGCAGGCTATGACAACGGCGTTATTTACGAGGCGGGGCTCGTTCTATTCTAACATAACCTGTAATCCATCCTAAACAGCAGCTTCAATGACCTACCCCAACACTTTCCAAGACAAATGCGCGGTGTATTACACCTTAGGCTGCAAGCTGAACTTCGCCGAGAGTTCCGCCGTATGCCGCACGTTGCGCGAGGCCGGCATACGCACGGCACGGAAAGGAGAACGGGCTGACATCTGCGTGATAAACACCTGCACCGTCACCGAAACAGCCGACCACAAGTGCCGCCAAGCCATCCACCGGTTGGTGAAACAGCATCCCGGTGCTTTCGTGGTGGTAATGGGATGCTATGCGCAACTCAAGCCCGACACGCTGGCACAGATTGAAGGGGTGGACTTGGTGCTCGGCACGGAACAGAAGGGAGAACTGTTGCGCTACTTGGGCGAATGGCAGAAGCGCGAAAGTGGAGAGGCGCACACCTCCACATGGAAAGAGATACGCACCTTCTCCCCCTCTTGTGCACGGGGCGACCGCACGCGCTTCTTCCTGAAGGTACAAGACGGCTGTGACTACTTCTGCTCCTATTGCACCATTCCCTTCGCACGCGGACGAAGCCGCAACGGCTCCATCGCCTCATTGGTGGAACAGGCACGGCAAGCCGCTGCCGAAGGTGGCAAGGAGCTTGTACTCACAGGCGTGAACATCGGCGACTTCGGCCGCACCACCGGCGAGACCTTTATAGATTTGGTCAAGGCGTTGGACTGTGTAGACGGCATCGAGCGTTACCGCATCTCCTCGCTTGAACCGAACTTGCTGACCGAGGAGCTCATCGACTACGTGGCCTGTTCCCGCCACTTCATGCCCCATTTCCACTTGCCGTTGCAAGCCGGTTGCGACGAGGTGTTGAAGCTGATGCGCCGCCGCTACGACACGGCGCTGTTCGCCGCCAAGGTAGCCCACATCCGCCGTGTGATACCCGACGCCTTCATCGGGGTGGATGTCATTGTGGGCACACGTGGAGAGACAGAGGAGCGCTTCGAGCAAGGCTACCGCTTCATCGAAAGCCTTGATGTGACGCAACTCCATGTATTCAGCTACTCGGAACGGCCGGGCACACAAGCGCTCCGCATCGAGCACGTCGTCACTCCCGCCCAGAAACACGAGCGCAGCCGGCGTCTGTTGGCACTCTCCGACTTGAAGTGGAAGGCTTTTTATGCCAAGCACATCGGCCGGGTAATGCCTGTATTGTTAGAACGCTCCAAACCGGGCATGCCCATGCACGGTTTCACCCCCAACTACATCCGCGTGGAAGTGCCGCGTAACGAGGCGTTGGACAACCGGGTGATGGACGTGGAACTGACGGGTTTCAATGCAGACGGCACGGCACTCATGGGAAAGCTGCATGAGAAACATATATATATATAAGGTATAAACGCATTACTTTCCACCGCTACTATAATTTGAATATGGCCGCTTCTAAACTTACCTACAAACTCATATATGCTTGCATCTGGTTGCTTGCAGGGCTTCCTTTCGCGGTACTCCACCTGCTCTCCGACCTCATCTGCCCGCTCATACACCATGTAGTGCGTTACCGCTTGCGCGTGGTACGCGAGAACCTGCGCCGCTCTTTCCCCGAAAAGACGAAGCGCGAACTACGCCGCATTGAACGCAGGTTTTACCATTATCTATGCGACTACATGTTGGAGCAACTCAAGCTGCTCAGGCTCTCCCATGAGGAGTTCTTCCGTCACATGGAATTCCCCAACAAGGAACTCTGTTTATCCAAAGTAAAGGAGTGCGGAGGCGTTCTATTGCTCGTCCCCCATTACGCCAACTTCGAATGGACCATGGGCATTACCTACTTCCTCGACCCCAAAGACTACCTCATGCAGGTGTACAAGCCGTTACACAACCACAGTCTCGACGATATTTTCCTGAAGATACGCTCCCGCTTCGGCACCAAGATGGTACCCAAGCACTCGGTGGCACGCGAGATGATCCAATTGGCACGCTCGGGTAAGCGGGCGGTCATCGGCCTTGTCACCGACCAGTCACCTAAACCCAACGAAGCCCACCATTGGACCACCTTCCTCAACCAAGAGACAAGCTTCATGGACGGTGCCGAACGCATCGCCAAAAAGTTCGGTTTCGCCGTGTGCTACTGCGAGCTGGAGCGCGTGCGTCGCGGCTACTGCAAAGTGTGGTTCGACCTCATGACAGACAATCCCAAAGCCACCGCCGACGGAGAGATAACCGAGATGTTCGCCCGTCGTTTGGAGAAGACCATCCGGCGTGAGCCCGCTTACTGGTTATGGTCACACCGACGGTGGAAACTGAAGAAAGCAGATGTAGAACGGTATCATAAAGAAGAAAGCGACACACGCTCTGCACATACACCACCCATGAACGATACGAAAACCACAGGAACACGTCATGGATAAGGTAGCCATCATCATACTGAACTGGAACGGTCGGGAAATGCTACGTACCTTCCTCCCCTCGGTGTCGCGCCACTCCCAAGCCCAAGGCGTGACCATCTATGTGGCCGACAACGGCTCCACCGACGGTTCCGTCGAGCTATTGAAAGAGGAGTTCCCCACCGTGCGCCTGCTCCTCTTTACAGAGAACTTGGGCTTTGCCGAAGGGTATAACCAAGCCATACGGCAAGTGGAGGCCACTTATACCGTATTGCTGAACTCCGATGTAGAAGTAACGGAAGGATGGCTGCCACCGCTTGTAGACTACATGGACGCGCATCCCAAGACTGCCGCCTGCCAGCCCAAGATACGTAGCCTGAAAGAGCGGAGCCGGTTTGAATATGCCGGAGCTGCCGGCGGCTTCATAGACCGTTACGGTTATCCTTTCTGTAGGGGGCGCATACTGGGTGTCGTTGAAGAAGACAAGGGACAATACGATGATGTATGTCCGCTGTTTTGGGCGACAGGTGCCGCCCTCTGCATCCGCACCGCCGTTTATCGTCAAGCGGGCGGATTGGACGGACGCTTCTTCGCGCACATGGAAGAGATAGACCTGTGCTGGCGCCTTCGAGCCCGTGGTTACCTCTTGGCCTGTATCCCCGAGAGTGTGGTGTATCATGTAGGCGGTGCCACGCTAAGCAAGACAAATCCCCAAAAGACGTTCCTCAACTTCCGCAACAACCTCTTGATGCTCTATAAGAACTTGCCGGCGGCAGAGTTAAAGCCGGTAATGCGTGTACGCCGTCTGCTCGATTACGCCGCCGCCACACACCTTTTATTAAAAGGAGAACTCGCCAATGCTTGGGCCGTGATACAAGCCCTACGGGCCTACCGCAAGCTGCGCCCCACGTTCACTGCCGCCAGAGAAGAGAATCTAAAGGAAACCATCGTCACATCCATTCCCGAGCGTATGCCACACTCCCTGCTTTTGGCCTACTACTTCCGTGGCAAGCGACGCTTTTCACAACTCACACGGATGCTTCCCCTGTCATAAACCCTTCCCTGTCGCAATGAAGCTCCACACCGGCGGCTTCCATATCCGCACCCATAGGCGGATTGCGTTTGAGAAGTTTCAATTCGATAGAATTGATTGAAGGAAACGCGCGGAACAGCCGCTTCACGATGCGTCCTCCCGCATGCTCCAACAACCGGGAAGGGATGCCCATCTCCGCTTTCACCGCTTCATACACATCGGCATAATTCACGGTATCCGCCACCTCATCCGTATCGATGGCACGCGGCCAGCCCACATTCAGGCGCAAATCCACCGTAAACTCGTTACCTGTCAACCGCTCCTGTTCCCCCACACCGTGGCAGGCATAAAAGCGAAGGCCTTTCAACACAAGCCAAGCCGTCATGACACCTTTCCCCTACCCGATTCCACAATCAGTTCCTTTATCCGCCTGTTCAAATCACCGGCCTCCATCAACGCTTCAAGCGTCAAGTGCATGCGATACCGCCAATAGTTATGCGGATTGGCCGGCACGTTGATGCGCTCTTGCCCTACATCCGGATTACGCCTTTCACCGTCTATCGACAACCAGTCCTGCAACGAGAGGATGCACAACATGGAGTTGCCTTGCAAGTGTTGGCGTATCACCTCCTCACACAATTCAGGCGTGGCGACTTCGGGCGCTACGCCCTCGTGTCCCAACACCTCGTTGTAATAACGTTGTATCTGCGGATAGTCCTCCTCCCACCATCCCCGCAAGGTAGACATGTCGTGCGTGGAGATGGTGCACACCGAACGGTAAGGGTAACGCTCGGGATGCCCGAAAGCCTGCCCGAACTCCTTGGGCATGCGCTGTATCTCCAAGGAGAGAATGCGCAAGTCGTGCATCACCCAAGGCACACAATCGGGTATCATGCCCAAATCCTCCCCACACACCAACATGCGAGTAGCCTCGGTAAGCTGCGGCAACTTCCGCATGGCCTGCTCCCGCCAGAAGTCGTTGTGCCGATGATAGAAATAGTGCTCATACAAGCGGTTGAAAGCCATCTGCTCGCGCACGGTCAAAGAACGGAACACATAATCGCGCTGCACGCCGATGCGCGGATGATACAGTCGCGGGTCCTTGCGGTCGGGCAAGAAGAGCACTTCGCTGATTAAAGTGTAAAGCCCGTCGCGCACACGCAAGCTCTCCTCGTCCTGCCTGTCGGCAAACCAAGCCTCCACCTTCCGTTGCGTTTCAAAGCCGGGCCGCATGCGGTACACGCCCGGCTCGCCGGTCGGCTCAAGGAAAGCCCGCTTCACCTTCTCCGTTTGCATACCGAAAAGCGCTTCCAAGAAAGCGTCATGGATATAAGGATGCAGGAACTCCTTGCGGAACGTCAAGCCATACGTCGCAATCTCCTCGACCGACAGGGGCAAGGCGGGCGAGAACTGCCCCATCAATCCGTGTACGGCATGCATCGGTATCTCCCAAATGCGGAAGAAGCCAAGTATATGGTCTATGCGGTAAGCGTCGAAGTAACCCGCCATCTTGCGGAAGCGCTTCATCCACCAGCTGTAACCGTCACGCGCCATCACTTCCCAGTTATAAGTGGGGAAGCCCCAGTTCTGTCCGTTCGTCGAGAAGTCATCGGGCGGTGCGCCGGCCTGTCCGTTCATATTGAAGTAGAAAGGTTCCACCCAAGCCTCCACGCTGTCGCGGCTGATGCCGATGGGTATGTCCCCTTTCAGCACCACCCCCTTTGCCCGCGCATGAGCCGAAGCCGCCGAGAGTTGCAGGTGCAGGTGGTACTGGATATAATAGTAGAGGGACAACCGGGGATAGGCCTCAGAGTGTATGGAGCACAACGGCGCAATCTCCTTTTGGCGGTACTCCCCATACTTGGGCCACCGGTGGAAGTCGGGCGTACCGTACACATCGCGCAAGTAGCTGAAAGCGGCGTATGGCTGCAACCATTCCCTGTTCGTATCGTAGAAGGAGCGGAAAGCCTTCGAAGCCAATACCGCCTCCCCTTCCTGACGGAATATCAACTCGAAGTACTCCCATTTAAGCTTGTTTACCGCTTCATAGTCCACCGCCGGCAAGGCGTTCAACGCCTCACGCCGCTCGCGGAAGCGCTTCATCGCCTCTTCGTCTTTCAACGTGCCCACCTGTTCCAAGTCGGCATACATGGGGTGCAACGCATAGATGGAGATGCCGTTATAAGGATAAGAGTCACTCCAAGTATGGGTCAGCGTAGTATCGTTGACGGGAAGTATCTGTACCACTTGCTGACCCGTGGCGGCCGCCCAATCCACCAAGCGCTTCAAGTCGCCGAAGTCCCCCACTCCATAGCTTTGCTTTGAACGAAGGGAGAAGACAGGCACGGTCACTCCCGCCCCTTTCCATGCAGGCAGGTTAAAGCAAGGATAGCGGTCGCCTATGACCAACATCTCGTTCTCGCCAAGCCAAGGCTCGTCAAGACGTCGGTTGGAACCCTCCTCCCACGCCACCGCACGGCGTGTCTTCAAGGAGTAGAGCACGAACTTGTACTCCAAAGGGTATCTCAAGCCTTGCGCATCCAACGCCACCTGCCACTCGGGAAAGCAGGCATCGTTCATCAAGAGCGCCCTGTCCGCATTCCAGTTGCCCAATGCCGGTTGGTTGCCGCAAAGCCCCAATACATACCCGCTTCCTATACAAGGAGCATAGGCTTTCACCTGCAAGCCGCGCTTGAACACGATGGGAGGCACACCGCTCTTGCGGCGTGCCAGCAAGGATTCCGTAAAGGCCGACGTATAAAAACAGGCTTGTTCAGGCAAATCCTTCCAATCGTCAACGAGGCGGTACACCTGCCCTTCGTTGTCATGGAGATGGAGCGTGCGGGGAAGGGCATGCCACTCGGTGCGCACAGCCTTTCCGTCGCGGTAGATTTGGTACAAGTAATGCAACTCGCGCTTGCAAGGCAACGCCGCCTCCACCTCTCCTTGCCAACGGATGCCGTCTACCGTATGCAGCGGCAACGCCTCACCGGGCGATTCGCCTCCCAACTCGGGAATGTCACCCAGTACCCGCACCTCTTCACCCCAAGTAGTGCGATACTCTATATCAAAGCATAATTTCATACCGAAAGCCTAAAACGTTCAACCATAAACCATAGCACAAACCGCAAGCCGCAGAAGCGGGCCGCAAGGGCTTGCAAGGCATTATCCGCAACGCGAAGCACCGCACGTCTTGCAGATGAGGCAACCCTCTTGGTAAACCAGCGTCTGGTTACCGCAGTTGGGACAAGTCTTTCCCTTGGCCTCGGTGCCGTCAAGGACATACTTCTTCAACGCGCGGCTCACGCCGTTCTTCCAGTTGTTGATGCTCTCGCTGTCCAGCTGCATGGAGTCAACCAACTTGATTACCTGCACGATGGGCATGCGGTAACGCAGCACGCCCGATATGAGCTTGGCGTAGTTCCAGTACTCCTTGTTGAACTTCTCTGAAAGGCCCTCGATGGTAACCTTGTAGCCCCGCTTGTTCTCGAACTGGAAGTCATACCGCTTCACGCCGTTCTCGTCCACGTTCTTGATGATGTGGCCCGTCGTCACGTTCTTGGGCAGCACGATGCCCTCGTCATCATCCAATACACCGGTGAATATCTCGTACGGGTCGTTGTCAAGCAGCCCCACGAAGGCCACCCACTTCTCCTTGTTGTTCTGGAAGCGCACCACGTCGGCCTCCAATATCTTGGGACGTACCTCCACCACTACAGGCGGTTTGCAAGGAGGCAACTCCTCTTTCTTGTCCTTCTTGGTAGAGATGAGCACGCCCGAGCGCGATCCGTCGCGATACACCGTACACCCCTTGCAACCCGACTGCCAAGCCTCCACATAGAGCCGGTTCACCAACTCCTCGTCCACGTTGTTGGGCAAGTTGATGGTCACGCTGATGGAGTGGTCCACCCACTTCTGGATGCGTCCCTGCATCTTCACCTTCATGAGCCAGTCCACATCGTTGGAAGTGGCCTTGTAGTAGGGCGATTGCTTTACCATCTCGTCAATCTCCTCCTGCGTGTAACGCTTGGCAGGGTTGTAACCCTTCGCCTCCATCCAAGTAACGAACTTGGGATGGAACACGATGTACTCCTCAAAGGCATCGCCCGTGTCGTCCACGAAGTCGATGCGCACATTGGTGTCGTTGGGGTTTACCTTGCGGCGGCGCTTGTACACCGGCAAGAACACCGGCTCTATACCCGATGTGGTCTGCGTCATCAAGCTCGTGGTTCCCGTAGGCGCGATGGTCAGGCAAGCGATGTTGCGCCGTCCGTATTTCACCATATCCTCATAAAGCTGCGGGTCGGCTTCGCGCAAGCGGCCTATGAACGGGTTATTCTTCTCCCTTTCCGCATCATATATCTCGAACGCGCCGCGCTCCTTGGCCATCATCACCGACGAGCGGTAAGCGTTCAAGGCAATGGTCTTGTGCACCCTCACCGAGAAATCGGTCGCCTCTTCCGTACCATAGCGCAAGCCCAATGCCGCCAACATATCGCCCTCGGCGGTGATGCCCACACCCGTGCGCCGTCCTTGCCCGCTCTTCTTGTATATCTTCTTCCACAAAGCCGACTCCGTGTGCTTCACGTCGTCACTCTCGGGGTCGGAGGCAATCTTCTCCATGATGCGCTCAATCTTCTCCAACTCCAAGTCGATAATATCGTCCATGATGCGTTGCGCCAACTTCACGTGCTGCTCGAACAGCTCGAAGTCGAAATAAGCGTCGTCGTGGAAAGGACGCACCACGTAAGAGTAAAGGTTGATGGCTAACAACCGGCAAGAATCGTAAGGACACAAAGGTATCTCCCCGCAAGGATTGGTCGACACCGTGCGGTAGCCCAAGTCGGCATAGCAATCGGGCACCGATTCACGCAGTATCGTGTCCCAGAAGAGCACGCCCGGCTCGGCCGACTTCCATGCATTGTGCACGATCTTCTTCCACAAGGCCGAAGCGTCTATCTCTTTCTTCACTATCGGATGCGCCGCGTTGACCGGATACTGCTGCATGTAAGGACGCTTGTCTATGGCGGCCTGCATGAACTCGTCGTCAATCTTCACCGAGACGTTGGCGCCCGTCACTTTTCCTTCGGTCATCTTCGCGTCTATGAACGATTCCGAGTCGGGATGCTTGATGGATACGCTCAGCATCAACGCCCCGCGACGGCCGTCTTGCGCCACCTCGCGCGTAGAGTTGGAATAACGCTCCATGAAAGGCACCAAGCCCGTGGAAGTAAGCGCCGAGTTCTTCACCGGCGACCCTTTGGGGCGGATGTGCGACAAGTCATGCCCCACGCCCCCGCGCCGTTTCATGAGTTGCACCTGCTCCTCGTCCACGCGGAAGATGGCACCGTAAGAGTCGGCCTCGCCCTCCACGCCTATGACGAAGCAATTGGAAAGAGAAGCGATTTGGTAGTCGTTGCCGATGCCCGTCATGGGGCTGCCTTGCGGCACGATGTACTTGAAGTGGTCCAGCAAG
>JAJPYP010000084.1 GCA_021204885.1 Prevotellaceae bacterium | reverse complement strand
CCCCCGACATGTCGTGGAACACCGGATTGGAAATATCCTCCTTGCAATCCATGTTACCTCTCTGAAGAGCTGTATCTTTTGGGGTTGTATTGTGTGGCATTCCGCCCACAATAATTATCGGGTGAACTGTTTTATAGCATGTGAGATAACAGTATGAAAGACAACAAGGGCTGTGTCGCCGCGCGACACAGCCCGCTGTATGCTGTCAACATGTAATGGTGCCTTAGGCGTTGTTCGTCCTCTTCTCCTTGATTCTGGCTTTCTTGCCGGTGAGCTTACGCAGGTAGTAGAGTTTGGCACGACGTACCTTGCCGATCTTGTTCACTTCGATTTTGTCGATGGAGGGCGACTCCAAGGGGAATATGCGCTCCACGCCGACGGTGCCGGACATCTTGCGGACGGTGAAGCGGCGCTTTTCGCCGTGTCCGTTGATTTTGATAACAACGCCGCGATACTGCTGGATACGCTCCTTGTTACCTTCCACAATACGATAGGCCACCGTCACGGTGTCACCTGCCTTGAACGCGGGGTGCTGCTTGCCGGTAGCGAATGCTTCTTCTGCAATTTTAATCAAATCCATGGTTTTACTTTTAAATTGTTCATCGTTACAACGCAACATGCCAAGCTCTCCTCGTCATGACAGCGGTTGCGCGAAAGCGGTGCAAAGGTAGGTGTTTTGTTTTGACTGACAAAAAGTTTCCCCTGTTTTTCTCCAAGAACAAGCACAAAAGAACCGATTTTATAGCGCATGTACAAAGAAAAACGGTCCGTTTTACGGTTTTATGGCAAAAGAGCGTTATCTTTGTGACTATAAAAACGATTTATGAGAAGAGGAGACTACTGCTTCTTACACACAGGCACCCTGCTTGCCATGTTGCTGCTCACGGCTTGCCGCCCCACCTACGAAGTGACGGGCGTGGAGGGTGGCCGCATCGCCGTGGACTCCGTTTGGGATGCCGCCATCGATGCCCAAGCCGCCTCTTTGGTCGCTCCCTACAAGGCGCAAGTGGACTCGCTGCACCTGATGGTCATAGGCACGGCTGCCATGACTTTGGAACGCGGTTACCCTGAAAACCCACTCTCCAACTTGATAACCGACGTGCTGCGCGATGCCGGGTCGGCCTATACGGGCAAGCCGGTGGACATGGGATTAGTGAACTTCGGAGGCATCCGCACGTCGCTTGCGGGTGGCACCATCACGCTGGGCGACATCTACGAGATACTTCCCTTCGAGAACGCGCTCTGCATCCTTACCATGAACGGGGAGACGTTGCTGCGACTCTTCGCGCAAATGGCCGCAAGGGGCGGGGAAGGCATCAGCGGCGCGAAGCTGACAATCAGCAAAGAGGGCAAGCTGCTGCAAGCCAAGGTGGGCGGCAAATCTGTGGAGACTGACCGACGCTACACCATCGCCACCATCGACTTTGTGGCCGAGGGGAACGACGGCATGACCGCTTGCGCCGAGGCCGAAGCGCGGGAGTGTCCGCAAGGAAGCGGCTATACGTTGCGAGAAATCGTCATAGACTATATCAAGGCACAGACGGCCGCCGGCAAGCCCGTCAGCTCGCGCTTGGACGGGCGCATCAGCGTGCAGGAATCCACCAACCAACCCCAATAAGTCATGAAGACACGCCTTAACATACTGCTGTTTTTATTCCTGCTCTGCTGCTGCACCCTCGCGGCACAAGAGAAGGAACTCCATATACTGCACACCAGCGACACGCACAGCCGCGTGGAACCGATAGAGACCACATCCGCCGAACCGGAGGCGGGCATGGGCGGCATGCTGCGCCGCACGGCCTTGGTCAGCGCGTACCGCACGGCGCACCCCGACGCGCTGCTCTTCGATTGCGGCGACATCGGCCAAGGCACGCTCTACTACAACCTGTTCCAAGGCGAGGTGGAGGTGAAGCTGATGAACCTTATGGGGTATGACGCCATGACCATCGGCAACCACGAGTTCGACTGCGGCATGGAGAACATGGCACGCCTCTTCCGCATGGCCGCATTCCCCGTGGTGTGCGCCAACTACGACTTCACCGGCACGCCCCTCGAGGGCATCGTGAAGCCCTATACCGTGTTGGAGCGCGATGGGCTGCGCATCGGCGTGTTCGGTCTTGGCCCTGCCTTGGAAGGGCTGGTACAGGCCGACAAGTACCAAGGCGTGACATACCATGAGCCGGAGGAGGTGGCGCAAGCCGTGGTAGATACGTTAAGGGAGCAAGAGCGGTGCGACGTGGTGGTCTGCCTGTCGCACTTAGGTATCTCCATGAGGGATGACAACGTGGGCGACAGGCGGTTGGTGGCCTGTACCACCGGCATAGACCTTGTGCTTGGCGGACACAGCCACACCTTTATGGAGCGGCCCCTCTATTGCACCAATGCCGAGGGCAAAAGCATCCCCGTGCTGCACACCGGCAAGAACGGTGCCTACGTGGGGGAGATGCGCTTGACGCTCTCGCCACAATAGACAAGACCATATAGACAACAAAACGACAAGATACCATCTGACATGAAAAGGCTTATTCTCTTTCTCCTTATACTTTGGGGCTGCTGCACGCACTTCGCCTCGGATGCCCAACGCCACCCCACCCTGCCCGAAGTGTTGCCGCCGACGGAACCGATG
>JAJPYP010000267.1 GCA_021204885.1 Prevotellaceae bacterium | reverse complement strand
CCTCGCGGATAAGCCCCACTTCGGTCTCGTCGATGTTGCCGCGGAAGATAAGGTCATTCATGTTGGCCACGGTAGCTATGGTGGTGCCGTCGTTGAAAGTGTTGCTCATGATGACCGAGTTGCCCACCTTGATGGGTACGTCGAGGATAAGGCCGTCGATGGTGGAGCGGATGAAAGTGCTGCTGTAAGAGGCGCTGTTCTGGGTGATGCCCTCCTTGACAATCTGCAAATTGTCGCGGGCGGCCACTAATTCCTCTTGTTGCTGCTTCAAGTTCACCTCTTCCTTCTCATACTCCTCGGCACTGACTAACTGCTCGTGGTAGAGCTTCTCGGTGCGGGCGAAATCGGTCTCGGCTTGCTTGGCGTTGATTTCGGCCAAGCGCACGCGGCTCTCGGCCGAATTGAGCGTGCCCAACTCGGGGATGACCTTTACCTTGGCGATCACTTCGTCTTTGCGCACGCTCTGCCCCGCCTCCTTGAGCACCTCGGAGATGATGCCCGATATCTGCGGCTTGATAAGCACCTCGTCGCGTGGTTCCACCTTGCCGGTGACCACGGTACTCTTCTCCAAGTCCATCGTCTGTGCGGCCACGGTCTCATACTCGGTCACCTCCGGACGCGACTTGCGGTACAGGAACACGAACGTCCAGACAAACAAGGCGGCTATCACCACCAACAGGGCTGTTTTCAGATACTTTTTCGTCTTCATATCTATATCATTTACTTTATCGTTTCCTTTATATAATACATGTCAAGCGGCTACTCGTCGCGTATCGCGTCTATGGGCTTGATGGCCATCGCACGGTAAGCGGGAGCCAGTCCGGCTAACATGCCCAAGAGGATGAGCAACAGGCAGGTGCCTATCGCCAACCAGAACGAGACTTGGTAATGCGTCACGGCCTCGCCGGGGTCGTTGAGGTTGTTCTCCATCACTTGCAACACCAACACCGCGAACGATATGCCCGCCATGCCCGCCACGGCGGTTAGCGCCAAGCTCTCGGAGAGGATTTGCTGCAAGATGTCGCGCGGACGCGCCCCGATGGCGCGGCGTATGCCTATCTCGGTGGTGCGCTCCTTCACCGTCACCATCATGATGTTAGACACGCCGATGGCGCCGGCCAAGAGCGTGCCAAGCCCTACCAACCATATCAATATACGGATGCCCGTCATCAAGTTGTCGACCATGGAGAAGAGCGCCTCCATGTTCAGCATCAACACGGCCTGCTTGTCATCGGGCGAGATGTAATGGGCCTGCTTGATGACCCGCTCCACTTCAGGTATCACAGACTTCACTTTGACACCCTGCTTGGCGGTGAAACTTATCACATCGACCTTATTGCCGAGATTGTAATGCCGCTGCAAGGTGGTGAAGGGAAGTATTACCGATTCGGCGTTGGAACCTTGTATGTTGATATGCCCTTCGGAAAAGGAGACACCTACCACCCGGTAATAGATGCCGTCCACCCGCACGAACTGCCCGCAAGGATCTTCGCCCGCATCGAAAAGCGCCTCATACACCTCCTTGCCTATGACGCACACCTTGCGGGCCTCGCGTATGTCCACTTCGTTGAGGAACCTTCCATAGCCTAACTCTTGATGGTCCAACCGGTCGTAATCGGGATAAAGCCCTTTGACGATACAGTCGAAACTGTTCTCGCCGAAGAGGGCTTTCCGGTTGAAATAGGCGTAGGTAGCGGTGGCCACATCCACACCCTTCACGGCGCGTATGCGGTCCAAGTCGGCCACTTCCAAATACCATTCGCGTCCCTTGCGGAATCCCTTATAAGGCACGGTAGTATTCATGGCCCCGATATACGCGGAATTGGTGGCGAAGTTCTCGAACTGCCGGGCCATGTACTCGCGCATGCCTTGTCCGCCCCCGATGAGTGCCAACAACATGAAGATGCCCCAGAACACGCCGAATGCCGTGAGCAGGCTGCGCGTCTTGTTCCGGGTTATCGTAAGGAGTATCTCCTCGCAGGTGTCTATATCTATTCTCATGTCAGTTCAAGCTCTTTTGTATGTATTCAATCGGCCCGCAACGCCTCGATGGGTTTGATGCGCGTGGCTTTCCATGCCGGGAAGAAGCCGGCTAACGTGCCTGCCACAATCAAGGTGAGCGTGGCTTGCAAGGCGATGCCCAAATCCACGGTGGGGTTGCTGAACACCTTGGCCGTGAAGAGCTCGGCGTTTACCGTGCCGCGCACACTGAAGTAACCGTCTAACCACTCCGTCACCCCGATGCCCGCCACCATGCCTACATAGCCGAAGAGGGTGGTGATGGTGACGCTCTCCAAGATGATGAGCCACAGGATGGAACGCGGTTTGGCGCCGAGTGCCTTGCGGATGCCGAACTCGTGCGTGCGCTCCCTCACGGTGATGAGCATGATGTTAGACACCCCCACGATGCCGCTGAGCAGCGTGAAGATGCCGATGACCCAGATGGCCACCCGCAGCACGTACTTCGCCTTCTCTATGCGCAAGTAGTCGGTGTAGCGGTTACGTATGCGCAAGGCGCTCACGTCGTCCGCGTCGAAGCGGTGTTTGGCGCCCACGGCTTTGCGGTAATCAAGCTCGAAGGCGTTGTTCAACTCCTCGGTGGTCAAGCCGTTGGTGGTGAAATAGAGGTAATTCAAC
>JAJPYP010000133.1 GCA_021204885.1 Prevotellaceae bacterium | reverse complement strand
TCTTCGGTAGCCTCAGTGTTGGCTGCTTTGTTTGCGCAAGATGCGAAAGATACTGCTACGATAGCTGCTGCCATCAAAACTAACTTTTTCATTTCCTTTACTTTTTAAACGTAATACAATCAATTACTTTGCTAAAACGCTGCAAAGTTATATACTTTTTATTTACGTTGTTCGTTAGTCCCTTGTTTTTTTAGATATTTTTTATATTTAAAGCTGTAACATTTTAGAAAGGACTGAATCATAGCAAGTTGTGAAGGTACTATATACACTGCTTCCCTACTCTTTTTGGAAAGCCCTGGCTTGCCAACGGTAAACGACGGGCTTGCCCAAGCATGCGGAGAGCCGTTCGGCCACCTCTTTTTCACGGTAAGCGGGGGTGGTGCAGGTGAAGGTAAGGGTGGCGTCGTCCGGGGAAAGGTCGGCTTGCATGAGGAGCATGTCGGCTTCACGGAACGTTTGCGCATGTTTGTCGCCGTCTTCTTCCTCGCTGTAGGGATCTTCTTTTTCGCTGTCGGTCTCTTCATTGATGAAATCGGCCAGGACGGGAAGTGAAGGGAGGTATCGGGAGGTGGGCAGTTCCTGCCACTGGGTGGTGTAGAAGCGTATGTCGCTGTCGCAAGCCGAGGCGCAGGCGGTGAAGACGGTGCAGATGATACGGGTGGAGTCGGCCGTGGAGAGCAGCTTCATTTGCCACGTGCTTTGCCCGGTCATGCGCAGACGGATGTAGTCGGGCGTAAGCTGTGTCATGACGGTTTTTCCCTCGAAGCGGTTGGTCACTTCGGCTTTCATGCCACTCTCTATGAAGTCGATGCAGTCGGCGCGGTTCACGGCGGTGAGCAGCGGGGTGATTGAGTCGGGCATGGCGGTGAAGCACGCTTTGGCTTCTTGGGCATGTGCGGTGTCAAGTGCCAAACAGAATAAAAGGAGAGGTAGGATTCGTTTCATGATGCTAAAGCTGGGTTTTCCGAGCAAATATACGAATAAATGGCTTAGGTAGCTGTGAAAATGGTGTCAGGATAGCTGATATCGCTTAAAAAGAGGGCGTTCCCGGGTACGGAGGTGCCGGCAAGAGAGCGGTCTTTGCCTTCGATGACGCGGCGGAAGCCCTCTATGGTGAGCTTGCCGCGCCCCACTTCGAGCAGTGTGCCCACAATGGCGCGTACCATGTCGCGCAAGAAGCGGTCGGCCTGGATAGTGAAGACCCAATCGGTCACGTCCATCCTCGTCCACCGGGCCTGCATGATGCGGCAGTCGTTGGTCTTGGTATCGGTGTGCAGCTTGCTGAAGCTGGTAAAGTCGGTGTATTTGGGCAGCAAGCGGGCCGCCTCGTTCATGCGCTCGAAATCGGGTGTATGGAAGACGCGGTAGCTGTATGCGCGGTTGAAGGGCGACTTGGCGGTGGCTATGTAGTAGCGGTAAGTGCGCGAGAGGGCATCGAAGCGGGCGTGTGCCGTGGGGATGACGGCACGCACGCGGCGCACGGCTATGTCGGCGGGAAGCAGGCTGTTGAGCTTCGCTGTGAGCAAGGCGGTATCGAGCGGTGCTTCACTGTCGAAATGGGCCACCATGAGCGAGGCGTTTACGCCTGTATCGGTGCGTCCGGCTCCCGTCACTTCCGTCTTGCGGCGTAGCAACGTCTCCAAGGCTTGCATGAGCCGCTCCTGCACGGTGATGCCGTTGGGCTGGATTTGCCAGCCGTGGTAGGCGGCGCCGTCGTAGGCCAAATAGATGAAATACCGTTGCACGTCGCTACCCATTATCTTGCAGGAGAAGCCATGCGGCAGGCAGGCAAGTGATGAGGTCGCCGGCCGTCATGCCGATATTGCCCCGTTTCCGTTTGGCGATGTCGCCGGCAAGGCCGTGTACGTAGACTCCCAGACGGGCGGCGGTTTCCGCATCATAGCCTTGTGCCAAGAGGGCCAGCAAGATGCCTGTCAAGACATCGCCGCTGCCCCCTTTGGCCATGCCCTCGTTGCCCGTAGGGTTGAACCAACACTTGCCCGTGGGGGAGATGACGGCGGTATAGGCTCCCTTCAGGATGATGTGCGCCCCACTCTTCCCGGCTAATTCCACGGCCCGCATCAACCTTTCGTAGCTGTTTTGGCATTTGCCCACTAACCGTTCCAGTTCTTTAGGATGCGGGGTGAGGATGCTCCCTTGGGGAAGATGGCCCAAGTAGCTGCGGTGTCCTTCCAAGAGGTTCAGCGCGTCGGCATCTACCACCATGGGCACACGGCAGTCGTCTATCTGTTCGAGCAAAGCTTCTTCAGTCTCTGGCAACCGCCCCAAGCCCGGACCGATGGCTACTGCTTGGAACTCTTCGGTATCGACCGCCATGGAGAAGCAGGTGTCGCTGCCATCTATCTGTGTCGTGGCTTCGGGCACGGCGGTCTGCACGATGAAGTTGTTGCAGAAGGGGACGTGCAGGGTGAGCAACCCCACGCCCGAGCGCAGGCAGGCCCCGGCCGCCATGACCGAGGCACCTGCCATGCCTTGCGATCCGGCGATGAGCAGTGCCCGCCCGTAATTCCCTTTGTGGGTGAACTTGCCCCGGGGCTTCAACAGCGAGGGCATCTCTTCGGCTTCCATGAGCTGCCAGTCGCTCTCCATGGTTTCGATACACTCCCGGCTCAACCCGATGTCCACGGT
>JAJPYP010000087.1 GCA_021204885.1 Prevotellaceae bacterium | reverse complement strand
GCTTCGGGCGAGGAGATGACCGTAACCTTTACCTTGCGGGAGTTCTCGGCGGTGGGGGCATAACGGGCGGCCTCCAAGATGTCAGTCAATGCCGCTTGGGGTATGGGGCGGCCGGTCAGGGTGCGGTTGGAACGGCGGCTTCGGATGAGTTCCAACAGCGATGCGGGCGTGGGCAGCAACGCTTGCTGTATGTCGTGGATGGCTTCGGCGGGAAAGTGTTCGTGGCTGATGGCGCTCCCCGTGCACACATCCACGCAGTGGCCGCACGCGATGCATGCTTCGGCATGGGTCACTTGGGGAACTTCGCCTTTGGCACCCGAAAAGATCTCGTTGGGGCAGACGGTGAGGCAACGTCCGCAGCGTCGGCACAGGGCCGCATCGATGTTTATTTCCATATTCCTGTCGTTTTTATTTATCGCATTTCATGCTGCTGTTATCGGCCAAGCGGCGGTGGGCAAGCATGCGCCGCGCCGCCCGCCGGGCTTCACTTGGGGCAAAGATAAGCAAATTCGGCAATCGGCAGCCGATATGCTGTCTATATAATAAGGTGTAGATGGAAATAATTTGGGAAAAGGGGAGTCGCATAACGATTTATTCTTTACTTTTGTATCAACTTACCAAATTTGTGGAACCATGAAGATAAAGACAGTAGCTACAGTAGTGGCGTTCCTATTGGCGTCGGCCATCGTGTGCGGGCAGAATTGGAGGCCCTATCAGGAGGCGGCCAAGGGAGAGGCCTACTCGAAAGCCGATTGCGTGGTGTTGCTCGACAGCACGTTGGTGGAGGTGCAACCCACGGGACAGAGTGCGTTTACCGTGTGCAAGACCATTCAAATACAGACTCCCAAAGGAGCGGTGGCCAACAGGGTGATTGTGTATGACTATGACCCGTTGACGGCCTACGCCGAGTTCAGCCGTGTGACGGTGACCCATGCCGACGGCGAGGAGGAGGCGTTGGACCTCTCTAAAACGTGCGACTACGTGGCACCGGCGCGTGCCATCTATTGGGGCGCACGCCAAATCATGTTGGAGATAGGCGCCTTGAGGCCGGGCGACGTGTTGGATTACCAAATCAACAAGAAGGGCTTTACTTACGCCTTATTGGGTGCGGATGCCTTGCTTGCCGACGACGGTGACGAGGGTGACGACGACGAGCGTTTCATCCCGCCCATGCGCGGACAGTTCTATGACATCGTGCCTTTCTGGACGAGCTATCCCACCGTGCGCAAGGTCTATAAAGTGACGCTGCCCATGGAGAAGGAGATACAGTTCCACTTCTACCAAGGGTATTGCGCCTCGTCGATGAACTACGAGAACGGACGCAAGGCCTACACGTTTGCCGTGGACAACGTGATGCCTTTCGAGAGGGAACCGGGCATGGTCGACCTGTTCGACGCGGCTCCCAAGCTCATGATGTCGTCTACGCCCCAGTGGAAAGACAAGTCGCTTTGGTTCAACAAGGTGAACGAGGACTACGGCAGCTTCGAGCCGTTGCCCGAAGCGCAGCGGAAGGTGGACGAGCTGATTGAGGGCAAGACCGGTGAGATGGAGAAGATCGCCGCTTTGACACACTGGGTAGCCGACAACATACGCTACGCGGGCATCTCCATGGGCAAGGGCGAGGGCTACACGTTGCACAACACGAAGATGAACTATACCGACCGTTGCGGCGTGTGCAAGGACATCGCTGGCACGTTGATCTCTTTCTTGCGGATGGCCGGCTTCCAAGCTTATCCGGCCATGACGATGGCGGGCAGCCGCATCGAAAGCATTCCTGCCGACCATTTCAACCATTGCGTGGTGGTGGTGAAGTTGGAAGACGGCACTTACATGCCGCTCGACCCCACTTGGGTGCCTTTCTGCCGCGAGTTGTGGAGCAGTGCCGAGCAGCAGCAGAACTACTTGCCGGGCATTCCCGAGGGGTCTGACTTGCGTGAGACACCCGTATCGGCACCCGAGAACCACTACGTGCGCATGACGGCCGACAACACACTGGATGCCGACGGCACGCTGCGCGGCACCTTTACCATTGCGGCCGAAGGCCAGAGCGACAGCAACATACGCGGCACCTTTACCCGTGGTCAGGAGAGCCAGTGGGGCGAGATGCTGGAGCGTCAGCTTTTGAATGTATCGCCCAAAGCCGTGCTGTTGAGTGTGGACTACGGCGAGAATCCGCGCGACTACCAAGCGGCTCCCATCGAGATGACCTTTACCTACGAGATTCCCGATTATGCCGTGAAGCAGGGGGATGACGCCATGCTGGTGAAGCCCTTGCTGATGAACAACCTCTACAGCCAAGTGCGCACCTACCTGCGCATCGACACCGGTGTGGCAGAGCGCAAGTACGGCTTCAAGGACGGTTGCTCCCGGTTGGTGGAGTTGGACGAGACCATGCAGCTGCCCGAAGGGTATAACCTCATGGGCGAGGCCAAGCAGGATGCCGTAGAGGGACAGGCCGCCGACTTCGTGGGTTCGCTCTCACAGACGGATGGCAAGGTGAAGCTGTACAACCACCTCGCACTGAAGAA
The DNA here is from genome assembly GCA_021204885.1 of Prevotellaceae bacterium. The sequence continues at coordinate 125 of JAJPYP010000087.1, read as the reverse complement.
GCGCGTGTACGAGGCATCGGACTGGAGCAACTTCCGCCGCGCCGTCGAGGCACACAAGCGTTACGGAGACTATATGTTAATCAAAAAATAAAAGCGTGGTATGAAAAGAGTATCTAATTATATAT
>JAJPYP010000198.1 GCA_021204885.1 Prevotellaceae bacterium | reverse complement strand
TCAGCCATATATCTTGCGCTTCATAATAAGAGGTATTACACGTATTCAAAGAATAATGCAATGCGATATTACACGTTTTCAAAGAAACCGGCCTCTTCTCTATCTTTATTCCATCAACTCTTCCAACTTCGCTTGCAGCTCTTCACCTTGCAGCCTGTGGGCAATGATGATACCGTCCCGTCGATAAGCACGGTGTGGCCGCTGCACGCCATGAGCAAGGCTGCGGCAGGAAGCAAGAGGTAAAGGATTGGTTTCATGGTTTGTTGTATCAGTAAATGGATGTGGTTTATATAGATAAGCGTGCCTCCTCATCGTCGGTTCCTTTTCCATAAAGGGTAGGGGTTGATGCCGACGTGAGGAGGCACGCTTGATTATACAGTCGTCACTATCTTGACTTCGTTTGATTATGCAGATGCAGTCAAAAAGCTGTCTGTTTAAGGCACTGTCATTCCGCACTTGCCGAAGCCCTGCGGCGTTTCGTTTACTTCAGCAGCTCGTCAATCTTGGCTTGCAGTTCCTCGCCATGCAGGTTGCGGGCGGCGATGACGCCGTCTTTATCGATGAGCACGGTGTGGGGAATGCTGCTGACGCCATACAGCTTGGCACCTTCGCAGTTCCAGAACTGTACGTCGGACATTTGCGGCCAAGTGATGTTCAGCGTCTCGATGCCATTCTTCCAGCTGTCGGCATCGCGGTCGAGCGAAACACCTACGATTTCAAACTTACGGGTCTTCTTGTACTTGGCATAGAGCTCCACCATGGAGGGCATCTCGGCACGGCAGGGAGGACACCAGCTGGCCCAGAAGTCAACCAGTACCACTTTGCCTTTGCCTACGTAGTCGGAGAGCTTCACGGGCTTGCCTTCGGGGTCGTTCATCTCGAAGTCGGTGAAAGCTTGGCCCACACCGGTAGCCTTCTGTTGGGCCGTTACCTCGATGATACGGGCGATGGCGGTATCCTCTTCAGACCCTTCGGGAAGCTGCTGCAACAGCCCGTCCACTTGGTCCACATCCATCTGGTAGTAGTTCCGCTTCAACAGATAAATGCCCACGGGGTTGGTGATGTTCTCGGGGATGGCTTGGATGGCCACGTCGGCCATCTGCTCCTCCAAAGCATCCTCGGCCTGTACCTTGGCGTTGACGGCCTCTGTATCCTCAGGGTCGATTTCCTGCTCGTCGAGTGCTTTCATCTGCGCCATGAGTTCGGCCTGACGGTCGCGTATGGGCTGGTAGATGTCGTTGTTGGGCGTACCGGTAGCGGATGCGATGCCGTTCTCCGCATCGAGCGTCACTTGAATTTGTCCGTTCTCAAGGAAGAGGTCCACGCCGGCGGGATGTGCCTCTTCAGAGGCGGGATGATAGACAATCATGCACTCCTTCACATCAGCTTGCTCGTCGCCCTTCATCTTGAAGGCACCATTACTGATGATGGCTGAGTCCAAGTTCACGATTTCACGGTTCTCTCTTTGAGAGAGGTAAACCACGTCGCCGTCGGCGGCACCGGCCACTGTACCGGTTATGGTGTAACCGGTGTTGCTGCCGCAAGCCACGAGCAGGGCTGCGGCGGGAACGAATAAATAAAAGATTGATCTCATTGTGTATTGTTTTTAGTGAATGGATTTAGTATTAAACACGTTGTGCGAGAGCAAAGTTACGAATAATATTCTCATTTCAAACGATAAAAGGAATAAAGTTGCGAAGAAATTATATCCCCGTATAGGAAAGGAACCGTTCCACCGACGTGTTGACGATAAGCGCTTCGGGGAACTCCGTCTCATGCAGCAGCGGCCATGCATGCTCGTAGTTGGATATGTCGCAAGCGATGTGCGCGTCGCTGCCCAATATCACGGGCACGTCGTGCTGTTTGCACAGGCGCAGCAGCTCCAAGTTGTTCTCACGCGCATGGCCGAAGTGACGCGCCGGGCGCATGGACGAGGAGTTTATCTCAAGCAGCGTGTGCGCCTCCTTGGCCGCCAGCACCACAGGCTCGAAGAGCAACTGTGCCGTGCCGTCGCCGGGATGGGAGATGATGTGTATGCGCTTGTCGCGTATCACCCGTATCAAGCCCTCCGTGTTCTCTTCCGCCGTGCCGGACTGGTAACACACCCCGTGGATGCCGGCAATGCGCAACTCCAAGCGTGCCATGTACTCGTCGTCCAAGTCCAAGTCGCCATGGGTATTGAGGATGTTGATTTCAGCGCCCATCAGCAGCCTCAATGCACCGTAATGGCGCGGCACGATGTGGATGTTGCGGAAATAGATCTTGTTGCAAGTGCCGGGGATAGATGGCGCGTGTTCGGTCACGCCCAGCAGTTGCAAGCCTTGCCGACGGGCTTCGGCTATCATCTCGCTCAAGGTGCTGAACGCATGGCCCGAAGCGATGGTATGCGTATGTACGTCTAATACGGTCTTCATGTTAATAAAGAATCCCTCCGTTGCCGCGGAAGGATTCTCTTATTGTCAGCAGGTTTACTGCCCTACCACTTTTCGCTTTTATAACGCTTATCGTGCCGCGGCCTCGCTTATTGCGCGGCCGCTTCGCTTGCAGGAGCTTCGGCGGCTGCATCGGCAGGAGCCTCTGTAGCGGCAGCCTCGGCAGCGGCGGCAGCGGCGGCTTCGGCCTCTTTGTACGCCTGCTCCTCCGCCTGCTCCGAA
>JAJPYP010000036.1 GCA_021204885.1 Prevotellaceae bacterium | reverse complement strand
GGAATCTGTGCTTGTACAAGCAAAGGGTGCTTGCTTGTACAAGCAAAGGGTGCTTACTTGTGGAACCGCAGGGTTACGGTAGCACAACCGCAGACCGCTTGGTTGTGCAAGTGCAGACGGTTTGCATGTACATTCAAAGCGTGATTCCGTATGGAAATGCGGGGTGGCGGAATAGGGTCGGCAAGGTCGCATCTTCCTATAATTGTTGGTTAGTGGTTGGCGACTATGCCGGGTTTTGGTTGGTGATTGAGCTGGTTTTGTCTTGATATTTCGCAATCGGTTCCAAGCCCGTCCAAATGAGGTCAAAATGGGCGGTTTTATCACATTGACAGCAGTTCTTGGAATATCATAGCATATTGTTCAAGCAGTGCATGGATTGCATGGCATTCTTCCAAATTTAACAATCGGCAGAAATTCATCTCTATAGAGATGAGGTGCTCATCTCTACATTCGTTAGGGTATAAGCAATGTAGAGATGACACTTTGTTCAATACAGTGATTAGACCCTATGGAATACTATTCTTAGGGTGCAACAACAGTTGTTCTTGGGGTGCAAGAAATGGGGTTTGTAAAGATACGCGCGTGCGTCGAAAGCGTGTAAACTTTATTGTCGAGGCGGTGCAAGCTTTGTTGATTTCATAAATGCCGGAGGTGGTGCGGGTGCATGGTGAACGACGCCGCTTGCATTTTCTTGATTTGGAAATGCCGACTTCATTATCGCGGGGATAGCGACTTCATCATTACGGGGATGTTCACCTCAACATCCTATAGAATGCACTTCTTTTTTGGCATGGCTTGCATCCTATGAACAGCCTTTTCATGGTCATTAAGAATGCTGTTCATCCGCCTTTATAATAAGCTTCGAGGCTTCCCGTAATCTGCAATCATTATCAAATAAAATTACTGTATTTACACTTTATGTACGAGCATGAGAATACAATAAGACACGAGGGTGGGGTGGCGTGTGTTTCCCTGCTTTATCATACGGATTACGGGAATAGGTACCCAATTTACCGAATTGCGGGGATGGGTTAAAATAGTTTCGTTTATAGCGAGGTTTTGGTTATTTTTACGTATATTTGAGGGCTGCTGACGGGGGATGCGCGTTTCCCATGCACGACGCGCTGCATCGTTGTCTGTTGAGGCGGTCAGTGGAAGAGTTTTATCTTTAAAACAGTAGAAATATGGACAATCTGAGATTTGATTATGAATTTGACATCCCCACACGGACGCTGTTCGGCGTTGGTGTGCTCAATGAGCTTCACAAGCAGCCGTTGCCTGGCAAGAAGGCGCTTTTGGTCATCTCCAACGGCAAGTCTACCCGCGCGAACGGTTACCTTGCGCGTGTGGAAGAGCAGCTTGACAAGGCCGGTGTGCAACACGTGCTCTTCGACAAGGTAGAGCCCAATCCGCTTAGGTCGACCTGCATGGCGGGAAGCGTGGCGGCACGCGAGAAAGGATGCGATTTCATCGTCGCTTTGGGTGGCGGCAGCGTGATGGACTGCTCCAAAGGCATTGCCGTCGTGGCTACCAATGACGGAGACCTTTGGGATTATGTTTTCTTCGGTTCGGGTAAAGGCAAGCCGATGTTGAACGACCCGCTTCCTATTGTGGCCATCACAACCACGGCAGGTACGGGTTCAGAAACCGATGCCGGTGCGGTGATTACACACGAGACGCTGCGCGAGAAGACTGCCGTAATGGGGCCGAAACTGTTCCCTGTGCTTGCCGTCATCGACCCTGAACTCACGCTCTCGGTTCCTCCCAAGTTCACGGCTTACCAAGGCTTCGACGCGCTTTTCCACAGTTTGGAGGGCTACATTTCCAACAAGGCCAACCTGATGAGCGACATGTATGCCCTTACGGCCATCGAGAACATCGCACGCAATCTCCCCACCTGCGTGCACGACGGTAAGAACGTCGAGGCGAGGACGCGCGTCTCTTGGGCCAACACCCTTTCGGGAGTGGTGATGTGTGTGGGCTCTACCACAAGCGAGCACTCCATGGAGCACGCGCTTTCGGCCTATCATCAGGAGCTTCCGCACGGTGCCGGCCTTATTATGATCAGCAAGGCTTACTTCGGCTTCTTCATCGACAAGCATGTGTGCGACGAACGTTTCGTCAAGATGGCCAAGGTCATGGGCATGGAGAAGGCCTCCAAGCCTGAGGACTTCATCACCGCCCTTGTCAAGCTGCAAGAGGCGTGCGGCGTGGCCGACTTGAAGATGTCCGACTACGGCATCACGCCCGACGAGTTCGAGAAGTTCGCCGTCAACGCCAAGTCTGCCATGAGCTTCCTCTTCCCCAACGACCGCTACGCGCTTTTCAATGAGGATTGCGTGGCCATCTACAGCGCCTCTTATAAATAACGCGACAATAGAGATATTAAATGCATTCGAGTTGGGTATCCATATCCATATAAACCACACCCTTTAGGGCTATAAAAAACCAGCGAGACAAACAAATTATCATTGTTTATCTCGCTGATGTTTTGTGGTTTAATCCTTTGGATTAAGACTAATATTCCTCCTCGTTGAAGAAGAAGTCTTCTTTACTTGGATAATCGGGCCAAATGTCTTCGATACATTCGTAGATTTCGCCTTCATCTTCCATTTCCTGGAGGTTCTCAATCACTTCAAGAGGAGCACCTGAACGCATGG
>JAJPYP010000104.1 GCA_021204885.1 Prevotellaceae bacterium | reverse complement strand
CATTCTCCATGAAGATCATCTCCGACATCTTCGAGTACACCTCCAAGAAGATGCCGAAGTTCAACTCCATCTCCATCTCCGGTTACCACATGCAAGAGGCCGGCGCCACCGCCGACATCGAGTTGGCCTACACCTTGGCCGACGGATTGGAGTACCTGCGTGCCGGTGTGAACGCCGGTATCGACATCGATGCCTTCGCGCCGCGGCTCTCCTTCTTCTGGGCCATCGGTACCAACCACTTCATGGAGATAGCCAAGATGCGTGCCGCCCGTATGCTCTGGGCAAAGATCGTCAAGCAGTTCAACCCCAAGAACCCCAAGTCCTTGGCCCTGCGCACCCACTGCCAGACATCCGGTTGGTCGCTCACCGAGCAAGACCCCTACAACAACGTGGGACGTACCTGCATCGAGGCCATGGCCGCCGCCCTTGGTCACACCCAGTCGCTGCACACCAACGCCTTGGACGAAGCCATCGCGCTGCCCACCGACTTCTCGGCCCGTATCGCCCGTAACACGCAAATCTACATTCAGGTAGAGACCAACATCTGCAAGAACGTTGACCCGTGGGCCGGTTCCTACTACGTAGAGACCCTCACCAACGAGATAGCCCACAGCGCTTGGGAGCACATCCAGGAAATAGAGCAGTTGGGCGGTATGGCCAAGGCCATCGAGACCGGTATCCCCAAGATGCGTATCGAAGAGGCGGCCGCCCGCACACAGGCCCGCATCGACAGTGGCCAGCAGACCATCGTGGGTGTGAACAAGTACCGCTTGGAGAAAGAGGCCCCCATCGACATCCTCGAGATTGACAACACCGCCGTGCGCCAGGAGCAGATCGAGAACCTGCGCATCTTGAAACAGAACCGCGACGAGGCCGCCGTGCAGCGTGCCTTGGATGCCATCACCAAGTGTGTGGAGACCAAAGAGGGTAACCTCTTGGAGTTGGCCGTAGAAGCCGCCCGCGTGCGTGCCACCTTGGGCGAAATATCCTACGCATGCGAGAAAGTAGTTGGACGTTATAAAGCAATCATCAGAACCATATCAGGCGTGTATTCATCAGAAAGCAAGAACGACAGCGACTTCAAGCGTGCCTGTGAGCTGGCCGAGAAGTTCGCCAAGAAAGAGGGCCGTCAGCCCCGTATCATGGTAGCCAAAATGGGTCAGGACGGTCACGACCGTGGCGCCAAAGTGGTAGCGACCGGTTATGCCGACTGCGGTTTCGACGTCGACATGGGCCCGCTCTTCCAGACACCTGCCGAAGCGGCCCGCGAAGCCGTGGAGAACGACGTACACGTAGTGGGCGTCTCCTCTTTGGCGGCAGGACACAAGACGTTGGTTCCCCAAATCATCGCCGAGCTCAAGAAGTTGGGTCGCGAGGACATTGTGGTCATTGCCGGCGGCGTTATCCCCGCACAAGATTATGACTTCCTCTACAAGGCCGGCGTAGCCGCCATCTTCGGTCCCGGCACCCCGGTGGCCAAGGCCGCTTGCCAGATACTGGAGATTCTCTTGGACGAGGAGGCTTAAAGCATACAATCCTGTAACGGGTGTTTCCCAAAGGAATTGGGGGTGTAAAAAAAGCACTTCGGAGGCCGTAGGCCGACCAAGCCTCCCCTATGAGGGGAGGTTTGGAAGGGTGGTCAAGCAATATCCCCGAAGGGGGTGTGTCTTTAGACACATCCCCAATTCTTTTACATATACATCTACTCCCTCTCCTTCGCTCTGCCCCGCTCCACCCGTCTTTTCTCCTCTTCGGTCATCTCCCAACCCTGTTCCGCCTTGACTTCGGCCACTAAATTCAGAAAGACATCGACGGCCTTACGGACGACGAGTTTCCCGACGTGCCGGCACGCATCAAGGCCGACCCTTACGCCCTTTTAGTGCACACCACCATCTCGGGTCTGGGCATCCGCGTCTACAGCCGCATGGCAGCCACAACCGATACATCCACTTGGTACTTTCGTGGATGAACCGCCTCGGCGTGGATAAAAAAGAAGTGACAGATTGGGACATGCAGGCCTTCGCTGACTCTTACGCGCCCGACAATAAGGTCGATGAAATGGCGCATTGTGTTTATCGGCACACTTCCGAGCACGGTATGCACACGCTCGGCGAATGCCAGCGAATTCTTGACAACGAGGGCAAGCGGCACAACGCGCAAGCCACCGACGAGGAGATTGAGGAGTATATAGACGCCACATGCAACCTGTGCTTCAACACCGTATTGAACCAGCGGCCCGCCTACGGGCATTACAAGGTGCGCCTGCCCCACATCGCCTCGTTCTGCGCCACGGGCAACAAGAAGGCGCTGCTGAAAGCGAACTACCGCTACTGGTATCTACCCCACGAAATCGAGGCGCAGAACCGCCGCAACCGCCGCTTCGAAGAGGAGAACACCGCCCGCAACTTGGTGCTCGCCTACTACCGCAAGCCCGCCGAGGGCGAGCGTGCCAAGTACCTGAACACGGCGCAGATTATGTTGCGCTTCGGGGGAGGCATCAAGCTGCACCCCAACCAGTTGGCAAGGGTGCTCAAGGAGTTGGAGTTCGAGAAGGCGCACACCCGGCATGGAGATTTCTGGCTTTTGGTGGAACGCTCCACCGAGGAGATGGCGCAGATACTGCCCGAACCCATTGACGACACGCTCCAATGACGGTAAAAAGTACTGAC
>JAJPYP010000025.1 GCA_021204885.1 Prevotellaceae bacterium | reverse complement strand
TGAACGACGACAAGGCCACTGTCATCAGCCTCTCCTATAAAGATGTCTCCATACAACGGGCCGAAGACGTGCTCAACATGCTCATCGCCGTCTACAAAGAGAACTGGGTGCGCGACAAGAATGAAATAGCCATCTCCACCACCATGTTCATCAACGACCGTTTAGGCATCTTGGAACGAGAGCTGGGCGACGTCGACGAAGACATCTCCTCCTACAAGAGCAAGAACCTGTTGCCCGACGTGGAGGCCGCCTCCAACCTCTACATGAACCAGTCGCAGCAAACCAACAATCGCATATTGGAACTCAACACCCGCCTCTCCATGGCACGCTACGTGCGCAACTACCTCACCAGCAACTCCAATGCCAACCAGTTGCTGCCCGTCAACTCCGGCATAGAGAGCGCCAGCATAGAGAAGCAAATCTCCGAATACAACACCGCCCAATTACAGCGCAACAACTTGGTGGCTAACAGTAGCGAGCGCAACCCGTTGGTTGTCGACCTCGACCAGCAGCTCGTCACCATGCGCGAGGCCATCCTCTCCTCTATCGACAACTTGGTAGTCACGCTCAACACGCAAATCAAGGAACTGCAGAAAGAAGACCAGCGCACCACCGGCCAGATAGCCGCCAACCCCAACCAAGCCAAGTACCTGCTCGCCGTAGGCCGTCAGCAAAAAGTAAAAGAGGCACTCTACCTCTTCCTGTTGCAGAAGCGCGAAGAGAACGAACTCTCCCAAGCCTTCACCGCCTACAACACGCGGCTCATCACCCCGCCCACAGGCAACCTGCTGCCCATTGCCCCGCGTAAGAAAGTCATCCTGCTCGTGGCATTCGTCATCGCCATCATGATACCCGCCGCCATCATCTTCATCCGCGAAATGCTCAACACCAAAGTACGCGGACGTAAAGACTTGGAAGGCGTATCCATACCCTTCATCGGCGAAGTCCCCATGTGGGAACAATCCAAGCGCGTATCACCTTTCATGAAGTGGCTCAACAAGGTGCGTGGCAAGAAGCCCGAGAAAACCAAGCGCGTCATCGTCGTCAAGGAAGGCCGCCGCGACATCATCAACGAAGCCTTCCGTGTGGTACGTACCAACTTGGAATTCATCACCGGCAAAGGCGGAACGGCCAACGTCATCCTTATTACCTCGTTCAATGCAGGCAGCGGTAAATCGTTCCTCGCCATGAACATCGCGGCCAGCCTTGCCGTCAAGAAGAAGAAAGTGCTGGTTATCGACGGCGACCTTCGCCACGGTACCTCATCCGCCTACGTCGGCTCGCCCCGCCGTGGTATGAGCGACTACTTGGCACAACGCATCGACCATTACGAAGACCTCATCGTCGTCGACAAAGAACACGGAGGCTTGGAAGTATTGCCCATCGGATCCATACCACCCAACCCCGCCGAGTTGCTCGAAGAACCCCGTTTCGCACAGGTAGTCAAGGATTTGAAAGTCAAGTACGACTACATCCTCATCGACTGTCCGCCCATCGAGTTGGTGGCCGATACCCAGATTATCGAGAAACAAGCCGACCGCACCCTCTTCGTTATCCGCGCCGGATTGCTCGAGCGCTCCATGCTCGAAGAGCTCGAGAACATCCATCGCGAGAAGAAGTACAAGAACATGGCCCTCATCCTCAATGGCACCGTGGGCGGAGGCAGCCGCTACCATTACGGCTATCGTTACGGATACCATTACGGCTACGGCTACGGATACCACTACACCAGCAACAAGTCGGCCGAAGACGAAGAAGAAGACAAGAAGTAAAAAACCGCCGATACCCGGTGGTCTACTATATATCAACCAACAAACATGTTCTTTGGAATAGGAAAGAAATACTCATTACGCTCAAGCGGCGTGTTTCAAGGCTTCACCGACCACCACTCCCACATCCTGCCCGGAGTAGACGATGGCGTGCGCAACATGAAAGAAGCCTTGGGCATCCTCTCCATCTACGAGACCCTTGGCGTGCGCGAAGTGTGGCTCACACCCCATATCATGGAAGATGTGCCCAACACCCCTGCCAGACTTAAAGCCCGCTTTGAAGAACTCAAAGCCGACTATTATGGCGAAGAGGCAGCCGCCCGTGGCGAAGTTCCCCAAGGAAAGATAACCCTGCACCTCGCCGCCGAACACATGATCGATAACCTCTTCGACGAGCGTTTGGAACAAGGCGAACTCATGCCCATTGGCAACGAAGGTACCCACTTGCTTGTAGAGACCTCTTATTTCAATCCGCCCATGGACCTCTACGGCACCCTGCAACAAATCAAGGCTAAAGGCTTCCACCCCATACTGGCTCATCCCGAACGCTATGTGTACATGTCGTTCGACGAGTACAACAAGTTGAAAGAAATGGACATAAAATTTCAGATGAACCTCTTCTCACCCATCGGAATGTACGGAAAAGGCGTACAGAAACGCGCCGAATGGTTGCTGAAAAAAGGCATGATAGATACCCTTGGCACAGACCTCCACCGCCTACGTGGCTTTGAGGACATCATAAGAACTGAAAGCATGAAACACGCTCTCAAAAACGAGGGAACATACCAGTTTTAAGCTTTCTATAGTGTTATGAAAAAAGACAATAACCAGTACATTCACTTTTCTTGATACATCTCCGGGGAAGAGACGTATCGGGATTGAAGTGTTAAAAGCCGCTGGAAAGCGCT
>JAJPYP010000187.1 GCA_021204885.1 Prevotellaceae bacterium | reverse complement strand
ACGGACACGGCAACCTGCTCCTGCTCTACTTGGCGTTGATAATCCTCTTCAAGGTATTCGCCTCGAGCGCCACCAACGGCGGCGGCGGATGCGGCGGTATCTTCGCCCCTTCGCTCTATTTGGGTTGCATCTCGGGCTTCCTCTTCTCCCACTTCAACAACGGGTTGGGAGGGACTACCTTCTTGCCCGAGAAGAACTTCGCCTTGATGGGCATGGCCGGCGTGATGAGCGGTGTGATGCACGCCCCGTTGACGGGCGTCTTCCTCATCGCCGAGCTCACGGGCGGGTACGACCTCTTCCTGCCGTTGATGATCGTATCGGTCAGTGCCTACCTCACCATCATCATCTTCGAGCCACACAGCCTCTACTCCATGCGCTTGGCCAAGAAGGGCGAGCTCATTACCCACCACCGCGACAAGGCGGCGCTCACGTTGCTGAAGATGGAGAACGTGGTGGAGACCGATTTCGTTGTGGTACACCCCGAGATGGATTTGGGCCAATTGGTAAAGGCTATCACGGCGGCGCGTCGCAATGTCTTCCCGGTAACCGACGCGGAGAACAAGCTGTTGGGCATCGTGCAGTTGGACGACATACGGAACATCATCTTCAGGCAAGAGCTCTACCACCGCTTTACGGTAAGCAGGCTGATGGTCGCCGCCCAGACGCGGCTGTACGATACAGACAACATGGAGCAGGTAATGCACGTCTTCGACCAGACGCATGCTTGGAACCTGCCCGTGGTTGACTGTGAGGGAAAGTACTTGGGCTTCGTCTCCAAATCGAAGATATTGACCTCGTACAGGCAAGTGATGATCGACTTCTCGGCCGATTGACCGGAGAAGCCCCGTTTAAAGACAGTATAAAACAGACAGCATGATGGATAAGGAAGCGTTGCGCATCGTCTACATGGGAACCCCCGAATTCGCGGTGGAGCCTTTGCGGCGGTTGGTCGAGGGTGGCTATAATATAATAGGTGTAATCACCATGCCCGACAAACCTGCGGGCCGTGGACACAAGATACAATACTCGGCCGTGAAGGAGTATGCCTTGTCGCAGGGCCTGCCCTTGTTGCAGCCCGAGAAGCTCAAGGCGGAACCCTTCTTGGAAGCGTTGCGTGCTTGGCATGCCGACTTGCAGATAGTGGTCGCTTTCCGTATGTTGCCCGAGGTAGTGTGGAACATGCCGCCCCGGGGCACCTTCAACCTGCACGCCTCGCTTTTGCCCCGTTACCGTGGCGCCGCGCCCATCAACTGGGCGGTCATCAACGGCGAGAAAGAGACGGGCGTGACCACCTTCTTCCTCAAGCAAGAGATAGATACGGGCGAGATTATCCGTCAAGAGCGCGTTCCCATCGGCGAAGCCGACGATGCCGGCACGCTGCACGACAGGCTCATGCTGCTGGGCGGACAGATAGTGGTGGATACGGTGGACGACATACTTGCCGGCCGTGTGAAGCCCGTGCCGCAAGAGCGTTACGCGGTAGAAGGGCCGCTACCCGTAGCCCCCAAGATATTCAAGGAGACATGCCGTGTGGATTGGTGTCAGCCCGTGAAGACAATCTATGACCTCGTGCGCGGGCTGGCTCCTTCCCCTTCAGCATGGACGGTATTCCGCACGGCTGGCGGCAGCGAAGTCACCGTCAAGCTCTTCGAGACCGAGAAGCTGCCCGGGGCGCATGGCTTGCGACCCGGTACCCTCTTGACCGACGGCAAGCGTTACCTGCGCATCGCCGCCAAGGACGGGCTCGTAGGCATCCATTCCTTGCAATTCCCCGGTAAAAAACGATTGAAAACCGACGAATTGTTGCGCGGTTTCCCATCTTTTCCCTATATTTGTGCTGAATAAGAAACTATCTCATAACCCCAGTCTGACGCTTATGAAAACAATGTTAGCTCCCTCCATCCTTGCCGCCGACTTCGCCCGCTTGGGCGAGGAGGTGGACATGCTCTCTGCCAGCGAAGCCGATTGGATCCATGTGGACATCATGGACGGCGTGTTCGTGCCGAACATCTCCTTCGGTTTCCCCGTATTGCAATCGGTCAAAGAACGGATGCGCAAACCCCTTGACGTGCACCTGATGATCGTCTCTCCCGAGAAGTTCATCGCCGAAGTGAAAGCGCTCGGCACCTACATCATGAACGTGCATTACGAGGCGTGTCCGCACCTGCACCGAGTAGTGCAGCAGATACGCGAGGCGGGCATGCAACCGGCCGTTACCTTGAATCCCGCCACGCCGGTGGGGTCGTTGAAGGAGATCATAGGCGACCTATACATGGTGTTGCTCATGGGCGTGAACCCCGGCTTCGGCGGGCAGAAGTTCATAGAACATACCATAAACAAGGTGCGCGACCTTAAGGCATTGATTGCCGCCGCCGGCGCGTCTACCCTCATTGAAGTGGACGGCGGGGTGACCATGCAGACAGGCGCACGCTTGGTCGAGGCCGGTGCGGATGTATTGGTATCGGGCAGCGCCGTCTTCAAGGATCCCGACCCGTTGGAAGCCATCCGCGATTTCAAGCGTCTGTGATAGCGTTGCCGATGCGCCTTCTCGTCTGCATCGCTCCTCCCTTTCGTTAAAGCGACAATCTTCTCTGTTTGCAGCCTCCATCACCGCTCCCCTTGCGCAACGGTTGGTCAAGACCCTATCCTTTCCTGCGGCTCTTGGTGCCATTGGCAGT
>JAJPYP010000203.1 GCA_021204885.1 Prevotellaceae bacterium | reverse complement strand
TCGCCCGTGAGTTTCGGTGTCTTGACAACCGACGAGGCCGCCAAGCAGATTGCCGGGGAATCGGCCAGTACAGATGTCGGTGTGTGTTCACCTGAGATAAAATTCCCGCTTGAGCCAAACGGTCATTACCGGGTCGGGGATGATGACTTGCCGCTTCTCGATTTCAATCAGCTCTTTTTTCAGAAGCGCACGCTTCACGATGCTAACATTGGCCGATGATCCAAGCTGGTATTTTTGCAGGACTTCATGCGAGGTGAACTCGCTGTGGATGCCGTTGGTGACGGCCCGCAAGAAGTTCAGCTGGTAAGTGGTAAGGCTTTCGGTCTGCTTCTCGAAAAGTGGGGTGTTCTGATCGATGATATCTTGGCAAGCCGCCTCGAAACCGGCCTCTGTGGCATCCTTGTCCGTGTGAATCCAAACCAACCATGCGAGTTGCTGCACGTAGGATGCGTGGTTTTCCACGTAAGCGCAAATCTTTTGTGCCAGCGTTAAGGGGATGTGTTTGCCGGTAGCTTCGAAACGTCCGCAGATGTAGCGCACCCAGTCATCCGTACCTATTTTTTGCAGATAGAGCGTATCGCCGAATTTATAGAAAGGGAGACTCTTTTTCTGGAAAAGTTCGTTCATCAAATGCTTCTTGCTGCCGAACAGGCAATAGGAGACCGACTGTTGCAGTTGCCAGACGGCACGCAACCGCTTCTGGAATGCCTTGGCATCTTTAAACTCGGCCACTTGCTGGAACTCGTCGATGCAGATAACGATGTTGTAGCCCTTCTTTCGGGCAATCTTTTCGGGCAGTTGCAGGATTTCATCCGCATCTTCCGGCGTGGAATCCAAGGAGAACGAGAGGGACAGGTCGGCAATCGGACCGGTATTCATGGTGATTTGGGGACGTATGCGCGAAAGGAACGATTTGACATTCTCAAGCAGCTCGTCCATGCGCGAAGCGGTTTGCTTCAAGACGGCCGTGGCGAAAAAGTCATAGAAATCGCGGTCGCTACGGCAGGGGAATATATCGAGGTAAACCACTTTCAGGCTGTCAGACGCTGCCAAGCCGCATACTTTCTGCACCAAAGAGGTTTTTCCCCAACGACGGGGCGATATCACCACCGTGTTCACGCCGTGCCGGAAGTTCAGCAACAGCCGTTCCGTCTCCTTTTCCCTATCGGTAAAATTGTCTCCCGACGTGGCCACGCCGAATACAAAAGGTTTGTTTTCCATAAAGCCTCCACGTTTTTGATGCGGCAAAGATAAGTAATAAAACGATTTGTAATAACTTTATTACTAATAAAATTATTACAAAGCGGGAAGTGGATACGGGGCGGTGGGGGTCACTGCCACAACTTCAAGTCGTAGGCAGCCTCCACGCGGTCTTCGATGTCGTCGGGTAGGGCGGGGAAGAAATCGATGCCGGTGATGCGCTCCACTTCGTCGACGGTGTTGACGTAGGCATCCAAGGGCTGGTTGCCCGAGGTGTTCTTGTAGATGAAGCCGATGGCGCGGGGCGGCTTGCTGTCGGCACAGAGCACTACCTTGAAAAAGGCTTCGGGCACGATAACGCGATGGTTCTTACCGATGACACGGTGCTTTTGGTTGTAGAGGATGGGGCCGCAGACAATGTAGACGCGCCCCTCTTGCCCGGCCCAACGGCGACAGGCATCTTCCAGCTCTTTCCAGTCGCCGCGGTTCAGGTTGTGGTCTTGCGGGCAGATGTTGGTCATGTAGAAGCTCTCTTGCATGGCTTTCCAGTGCCAACGGTTGTCGGCGGCTGGACACATGTGGCCACGGTCCATGCCGATGCCTTTGTAGTCGTCGGTGGTGACGGCCTCGTCGGGGGGCAGGTCAGGATCGGGCAGGAACTTGCTTGAGGAACGGCTCTCGCGTTCTACCAGTTTGTCGGTGTTCAGTTCCCAAGCCACCCAATTGGGCAGCTTCCACTCTTTATTATAGGAGACGGTGTAGCCTTTTCGGTGCAAGATGAGCTCGGAACGGGCGGGCAAGGGAGCGGGCAACTCCAAGCCTGTACCTGAAGAGGCATCGGTTACCGAAGAAGAGGCTTCCGAGGTACAGGAGTCTTCAGATGTACCGGACGGGGCGGCAGCGTCTTGTTCCTCGGCGGCCGCTGATATCTTGTCGGGATAGACTTGCTCCAAGAGCTGCTTGCCATAGCCTGAAAGCCCTTGGGTGTTGGTGGACTTGGTGTAAAGCCAGCAGACGATGCAAATAATCAGTATCAGGATATAGACACCTTTGGAGGTGCCGCCTTTCTTTTTCCGGGAGGTGCTTCTTCTTGCCATCTTGTACAGGGTGTTTGACGCTGCAAAAGTAGGGAAAATAGCGCGGACTTGCGATATAAAAGCGCGTTTTCCGCATGGAACAAGCCGGCTTTGTGCAGGCGATGACGGATGGAAAACGTTAACGTTTTATAAGGGGGTGAAGTGGGCGATAAAAGGAAAACACCCGCCGCTTCTAAGAAGCGGCGGGCAGAAAGTAATACAACAGCCGTTGCAGGTAGTTAAATTGCTTGAAATCATGAACAAATTGGCTTCTCAAACGTTATATTTGCAACCAAGGATAGGGAATACCCGGGCTGATGCCCGAACCGGGTCATACCCATAACGGAGTTATTTATCAACGACTAAAAAAGAATGAGTATGGAAAAGAAAGTAAAAGGTACCCGTACCGAAAAGAA
>JAJPYP010000236.1 GCA_021204885.1 Prevotellaceae bacterium | reverse complement strand
TTGGCACGGATTTGTTCGTTAATCCGGTGTTGCCCTTTTAAGTTGTCATTCTTCATCCAGTAAATACTTCCGGTTTGTTTCTTGTTTATTTAAAATTTAAAATGTTGGTTTTATCGGTTACTTTCATATAAAAGCATCAGCTCTTTATCGCGCAAGCCACTTGTGACAGGGCATGCCGTGCATGCCCTGTCAGGGCGACTTTCGCAATTGGGCGCAAATTTACCACTTATTTATCATGTTTTGTACTTCTTCGCTTATTTTTTTAGCGAAATCTTCCACTTTCACGCTGCCTTGGTCGCCTGCGCCTTGTTTGCGTACGGCAACCTCGCCGGCGGCCGCCTCTTTCTCGCCCACAACAAGCATGTAGGGGATGCGCTTCATCTCGTTGTCGCGTATCTTACGGCCTATCTTCTCGTTGCGGTCGTCTACCAAGGCGCGTATGTCGTAGTGCTTCAAGAGGCGCTGCACTTCCGACGCATAGTCGTTGAACTTCTCGCTGATGGGCAGTATGGCCACTTGGTCGGGGGCAAGCCACAAGGGGAACTTGCCGGCGGTGTGCTCGATGAGTACCGCCACGAAACGCTCCATGGAGCCGAAGGGGGCGCGGTGTATCATAACGGGGCGGTGCTTCTGGTTGTCGGCACCGGTATATTCCAGCTGGAATCGTTCGGGCAGGTTGTAGTCCACTTGGATGGTACCCAGCTGCCAACGGCGGCCGATGGCATCCTTTACCATGAAGTCTAATTTGGGGCCGTAGAAGGCGGCTTCGCCCAAGACCGCTTTCGCTTTGAGCCCCTTCTCCTCGCACGCTTCCACGATAGCCTTTTCGGCCTTCTCCCAGTTCTCGTCACTGCCTATGTACTTGTTGCGGTCGTTAGGGTCGCGCAAGGAGATCTGTGCCTCGAACTCCTTGAAGTCCATGGAACGGAACACGATGGAGATGATGTCCATCACGCGCAGGAACTCCCCTTTCACTTGGTCGGGACGGCAGAAGATGTGGGCATCGTCTTGCGTGAAGCTGCGCACGCGGGTCAATCCGTGCAGCTCGCCGCTCTGCTCATAACGGCACACCGTGCCGAACTCGGCGATGCGCAAGGGCAAGTCTTTGTAAGAGCGCGGGGCGTTCTTGTATATCATGCAGTGGTGCGGGCAGTTCATCGGCTTGAGGAAGTACTCTTCTCCCTCCTCGGGTGTCTGGATGGGTTGGAAAGAGTCCTTGCCATACTTGG
This sequence comes from Prevotellaceae bacterium, assembly GCA_021204885.1. Next base: position 1,465 of record JAJPYP010000236.1, on the reverse strand, counting down.
CGTAGTGGCCCGAGGTGATGTAGAGCAGCTTGTTGCCGATGGGCGGGCACATCACTTCCTGGTAGTCGTAGCGCGACTGTATGCGGCGCAGGAAGTCCTGCAACCGGATGCGCAGAGCGGCCCCTTTGGGCAACCACATGGGCAGGCCCTTGCCTACGGTGTCCGAGAACATGAAGAGCTCCATCTCCTTGCCTATCTTGCGGTGGTCGCGCTTCTTGGCCTCTTCCAAGAGCACAAGATACTCGTCGAGCAACTTCTTCTTGGGGAAGGTGATGCCGTAGATGCGTGTCATCATCTTGCGGTCCTCGTGTCCGCGCCAGTAGGCGCCGGCTACCGAGGTGAGCTTGATGGCCTTGATGGGTGCCGTGTTCAGGAGATGCGGGCCACGGCACAAGTCGGTGAAGGCACCTTGGGTATAGGTGGTGATGTGGCCGTCTTCCAGTTCGGAAATCAGCTCGCATTTATATGTCTCGCCGCGCTCCCCGAACATCTTGAGCGCGTCCTCCTTGGCGATGTCTCTCCTTACGACGGCCTCTTTCTTGGCGGCTAATTCCATCATCCGTTGCTCTATGGCGGCCAAGTCTCCCTCCTTGATGGGTGTCTCTCCCGGGTCCACATCATAGTAGAAGCCGTTCTCGATGGCGGGGCCTATACCGAACTGTATGCCCGGATAAAGCTCCTGCAACGCCTCGGCCAGCAAGTGGGCGCTGGTGTGCCAGAAGGTGTGTTTACCCTGCTCGTCTTCCCATTTGTAGAGCACCACTTGGGCGTCCTCGTCGATGGGACGCCCCAAGTCGTAAGTTTCGCCGTTCACGCCGCAGGACAAGACCTCGGCGGCCAAGCGCGGGCTGATGCTCTCCGCGATTTGAAGCCCTGTCACTCCTTGGGGATACTCGCGGACAGAGCCGTCTGGAAATGTTATCTTTATCATAATAAAATGTATAATCCGTTTTCGGACTGCAAAAATAGCTATTTCTTTTGGATTATCGCTTGTTGGAGTAAAGAAATCTCATTCACCCGTATTGGCGAAGCGCTTGATAATGTTGTAGGCCGAGTAGATGCCCTGTTCACCCGCTTTACTCAAGTCGGCGATACCCTGCTTGTTGTTCCCAAGGAAGATGTGCGTAAGCCCGCGGTTGAAGTAAGCCTCGGCTAAGTCGGGGTTCAGCTCGATGGCCTTGTCGTAATCGGCCAGCGCTGCCCGGTAATCCTTCAGAATGGAGAACACGTTGCCACGATTGTAGTATCCGTAAACGAAGTCGGGCGCCAGCTCGATGACGCGGTTCAAGTCGTTCTCCACCATCTCGTAGTCCATGGCCGTCACTTCCGTCTGTGGAGTCTCCTGCACGGTAGACGAGGCGGTGGCCTCCTCGCGCAGCGTGCTCTCCGCTTTCTTGTACTCCAACTCCTTGCAGCGCACCAACGCCCGCATGAAGTAGGCCGGGAAGAAGGTGTCGTCCAAGAG
>JAJPYP010000169.1 GCA_021204885.1 Prevotellaceae bacterium | reverse complement strand
TGTGACAACTTGAGCCGCGTGTTGGTGACGGGAGACAAACCCGTGTTCTTGGGCGACAAGCTCTTCGGCGAGGCGGGAGAGCGGTTCGTTTACAGCGGGCTTTAAGCAAGGGCATCGAGGCAACAGGCGGATTATTCATCAAAATGACATATCATTGACAGAACCTTAAAACAAATCTTTATGCGTACATCTTTTTTCTATCTCTATTTGGCTACGGCAGCCTGCCTGCTTTCAGCTTGTGCCTCACAGCAGGGCACGGCACCTATCGCCATGACTTGGTCGGACCAAGGGCGGAACGCCCAAACGGGTCGTTATGAGAACACGTTCGTCATCAAGAACATTTCGGACGCGGAGTTGACCGGAGACTGGGCCATCTTCTTCTCGCAACTGCCGCGCGACATCGTGGAGGTGCACTCGGAGGCGGTGAACATCGAGGCGGTGAACGCCAACTTCTTCAAGATAACGCCCACGGCCGCGATGCCGGCATTGGCACCGCAAGACTCCTTGACGGTACACTATGCGGTGTCGCTCGCCACGCCCAACATTTCGCAAACGCCCGAAGGGTGTTACTATGTGGCCGACGCGGCCGACGCGCATGCCAAGCCGCTGCCCATCGAACTGACCGTGCTGCCCGCTCCCGCTTTGGAAGAGCGGCTCTCACGCTCCACGCTGAGGCTGTACGACACGTATGCCGCCATCCACGCTTCAAGAACCGTGGATGCTTCAGCCATATTGCCGGCGGTGAAGCAGGTAGTGAAAGAGGAAGGAACGGTGCGGCTGCCCGGGAGCGTCGCGCTGGCCTATCCCGAGGCGTTGGCAGGCGAGGCGGACTTGCTGCAAGAGAAGCTCTCGCAGCTTTATGGCGTGTCGGTGGATGCAGACGCTTCCATGACCGTGAGCTTGGCGCTCTTGCCCGACAGTGCCGCCGTGTGGAACCGGGAGCAGTATCGCTTGCAGGTGGCCGACGGCTTGATAACCATCGAGGGCGCCACGCCGCACGGGGTGTTCAACGGCATCCAGACGTTGCTTGCCTTGCTCAAAGGAGACAACCCGCAACGCGAACTTGCCTTGCAGACCATTGTAGACTATCCCGACTTGGCTTACCGCGGCGTGATGATAGACATCGCCCGCAACTTCACGCCTGTGGAGAAATTGAAGAAGTTGGTGGACGTTCTCGCCTCTTACAAGATAGACCGCCTGCACTTGCACCTCACTGACGACGAGGGATGGCGCTTGGAGATTCCCGGAATAGAAGAGCTCACACGGACAGGAAGCCGCCGGGGACACACCTTGGACGAGGCTGACAGGCTCTATCCCGGCTATGACGGCGGCTTCGACCCCACCACGCCTACCGTGGGCAACGGGTATTATACGCGGGCTGAATTCATCGACTTGTTGAAATACGCCGCCCAACGACACGTCGAGGTGATTCCCGAGATAGAGTCGCCCGGACACGCACGCGCCGCCATCGTCTCCATGAAGGCACGCTACAGGAAATATGCCGCCAAGGACAAGGCCAAGGCGGAGGAGTATCTGCTGAGCGACGTGCAGGACACCTCAACGTATGTATCGGCACAAGCCTACCGGGACAACATCATCAATGTGGCCATGCCGTCGGCCTACCGCTTCATGGAGAAGGTGATAACGGAAGTGGAGGCTATGTACAAGGAGGCGGGCGTGCCTTTGACTACAGTACACATCGGCGGCGACGAGGTGCCCGAGGGCGCATGGACAGGCTCACCCCTATGTCGTGAGTTCATGGCGCAGCACGGCATGCAGCGCCCGCACGAGCTCATGGAGTATTTCTATTGCCGCCTCTCCGAGTTCATGGAGGCACACGGTTTGAAGATGGGCGGCTGGCAAGAGACGGTACTGCACAACGCCCCCGCTACCGACGAACGGCTGCGCAAGACGGCGGGCGGCATCTATTGCTGGAACACGGTGGCCGAATGGGGAGGCGACGAGATACCTTACACGGTAGCCGACAACGGTTACCCCGTAGTGCTGTGCAACGTGAACTGTTTCTACATGGACTTGGCCTACAACGACCACTTCGACGAACGCGGCCTCTCTTGGGGCGGCCATGTAGACGAGAGCAAGTCTTTCTCGGCGTTGCCTTTCTCCATCTACCGCTCGGCACGCACCGGCTTGCGAGGCGACAAGGTAGACTTGGACAGCATCGCCCAAGGGAAAACGCCCTTGTTGGAACCCGACAATATCATAGGCGTACAAGCACAGCTCTTCGCCGAGACCATCAGGGATTACACGTGGGTGGAGTATTACCTCTTCCCCAAGGTATTGGGCTTGGTAGAGCGGGGATGGAACGCACATCCCGCTTGGGAAACGGAGCGGGGCGACAAAGAGGAGGCGATGTATTACGAGGACTTGTCGCGCTTCTACTCGGTAATCAACGGCAAGGAACTGCCCTACTTGAAGGCGATGGACGTGAACTTCCGCCTGCCCAATCCGGGGCTGATGATGAAAGACGGTTACTTCTATGCCGACGTTCCCCTGCCCGACGTGGTGATACACTATACGCTCGACGGCTCGGAACCCACGCAACACAGTGCCGTGTGGATGATGCCGCTCAAGACCGACGCCAAGGTAATCAAGGCGCGTGCCTCCCATTTGGGGGGAACGAGCGTGGTGTCCGTGCTGCTGAACCCTTGACATCGATTTCCTTATAAATATATGTAGG
>JAJPYP010000058.1 GCA_021204885.1 Prevotellaceae bacterium | reverse complement strand
TGCATATATCACTCAGGTGGAGGGGCGGACGACCACCGCCTCCAACCCCTATTATCAGTCCCGGCTGCCCGACGGGTGGCTCTATCCGAAAGCGCAGGAGTGAGTGAACGGCTGCTCTTTCCGTCCGTTTCCCTTGCCCGCCCCTTGGCTTGCACCGTGGGCATAAAAGTGAGGTTTTCCCTATACCTTATATATATAGGGAACTTCCGCCCGAACAGCCGAGGCACGGTTTGCCCGGCAGGCAAGGCACGTCTCATCGCCCCACTGAACCCCTGCCGCCGCCCGCCTGCCACAGCGTCGGCTTTTAACATTTCCCCCTGCCTGCGAAATGCTAATTTGTCAGCCCCTGCCGTTAAGCGCTGTTAAGCCCCAAATAGCCTCTGTTAAAAGAGAAGAAAAAAGCGTGTAGGTGGGTATAAGGGACTGTTTTTTGTCGTTATTTTAACGTCAAGATGTTAAACGAACACTACTTATTAACAATCAAAAGCTACTTATAGTATGAAACAGACAGCAAAGAACATCCTTGGTATCGCCGTTATCGTGCTCCTGAGCGCGGGCGTGGCAGGCGTCACCTCGTATAAACTATTGAAGAAGGCACAGCCGGCCGCATTCAGCGACCTGTTCCAACAGAACCCCTCCAACTTGCAGCTCGCGGGGCTCAGCGCGGAGAACATGCAGCCCGTCGACCTGACCGGGGCGGCCGAAATATCCGTGCACGCCGTGGTGCACATCCGTTCCACGCAACTCGGCAAGACGCAGACGGTGCAGACCATGCCCGATTTCTTCGACTTTTTCTTCGGCGACGGACGCGGGCAACAACGCCAAGTGCAGACACAGCCGCGCGTGGGATTCGGTTCGGGGGTCATCATCTCCAAGGACGGGTATATCGTCACCAACAACCACGTGGTCGAGGGGGCCGACGAGATACAAGTGAAGCTCAACGACGAGCGTGAGTTCAAGGGACGTGTGGTAGGCACCGACCCCTCCACGGACCTCGCCCTGCTGAAGATAAGCGGCGATGACTTCCCCACGCTCTCCATCGGCGACTCCGATGCCCTCAAAGTGGGCGAGTGGGTACTGGCCGTGGGCAATCCCTTCAACCTGAACTCCACCGTCACGGCGGGCATCGTCAGCGCCAAGGCACGCTCCTTGGGCGGGCAGGCCTCCAACGGGCAGGCGGCCGACATACAGTCGTTCATCCAGACCGACGCGGCCATCAACCAAGGCAACAGCGGCGGGGCGTTAGTGAACGCCAAGGGCGAGCTGGTGGGCATCAACGCCATGCTCTACTCCCCCACGGGCAGCTACTCGGGCTACGGCTTCGCCATCCCCACGAGCATCATGACCAAGGTGGTGGCCGACTTGAAGCAGTACGGGGCCGTGCAGCGTGCGCTCCTTGGCATCCGCGGCAACGACCTGAGCACCACGCTACAGACCGACGAGCGCGTGGCCGAGCAAATCAAGCAGAAGGCCGAAGAACTGGGCGTACAAGAAGGTATCTATGTGGCCGAGGTGGTTGACGGCGGCTCGGCAGCCGGCATCTTGAAGGTGGACGACGTGATTACCTCCATCGACGGCAAGAAGCTGCACAAGTTCGCCGACCTGCAAGAGGAGCTGGCCAAGCACCGCCCGGGCGATAAGGTAAAGCTCACCATCATCCGTGCCAAGAAGGAGAAGACCGTGGAGCTCACCTTGAAGAACGAACAGGGCACCACCAAAGTGGTGAAAGATGCCGGCATGGACCTGTTGGGCGCCGCCTTCAAGCCCGTCTCGGCCGACTTGAAGAAACAGCTTGGCTTGGGCTACGGCCTCGAGGTGACGGGCGTGACCGAGGGCAAGATGGCCGACGCGGGCATACGCAAGGGCTTCATCATCTTGAAGGCCAACGGCGTGCAGATGACCTCCGTGGACGATTTGGAGAAGGTGATGAAAGAGGCCACCAAGACCCCCGAGCAGGTGCTCTTCATCACGGGCATCTTCCCCTCGGGCAAGCGGGCCAACTACGCGGTAGACTTGTCGCAGGAGTAAAGGGGCCCGGTTGTGGCCCACGTGCCCGACTGATGGATACATACGTTTTATGATGAATAGGTCAAGGTAAAGAGATTGGGCCTTGCACCCGTGGGCGGGCGGCACGCTTTCCCGTGGGTGAGTGAAAACCGAGAGTGGCTGGAACGTGAAAACGTTCCAGCCACTCTCGGTTTTCGGTCGGGGTGAGACGCTTGCGCGAAGTATAGTATGCGGCTGGCAGAAGCTGTAGCATGCGGCTGGCGGAAGCTGTCGTAGCCGGGTGCCTACGACTCACGTGCGTAGCAGCTTGCTTCTCCCGTGCGTAGCTGCTTGCTCCTCCCGTGTGTAGCTATGCACGACTCACGTGTGTCGTAACCACCCCCTTCAAGGCCTCGTTTTTACCTACCCGCCTGTCTTCTCGAAGGCCATCGTTTTTGCCCCGCTACCGACCCCTCCTTTTCACGAATTCAGAGGGGGTCATGCCATACTCCTCCTTGAAGCACTGGCGGAAGTAGGTGGCGCTGCTGAACCCCGTAAGGTAGGCTATCTCGGAGATGGCGTGACGGCCCGACCTGAGCAGCCCGGCGGCCTTGCGCATCTTGGTCTTGCGGATGAACTCGTTCACGGAGACCTCGGTGAGGCCTTTGATCTTGCGGTAGAGCGTGGAGTGGCTCATGCACATCTTGTCGGCAAGGAAGCCCA
>JAJPYP010000218.1 GCA_021204885.1 Prevotellaceae bacterium | reverse complement strand
CGGCATCGAGGCGAGCATGCGGCGGCTCACCCACTACGACTACTGGCAGGAGCGGTTGCGCCCCGGCATCTTGGTGGAGAGCGGTGCCGACCTGTTAGTCTACGGCATGGGCGAGCGGCCCATAGTGGAGTTGACGCACCGATTGGAGCAAGGGGAACCGTTCGACAAGGCATCCCAATCCATCCCGCAAACGGCGTATTTGGCAAGCGAGGTAACGCCCCAAGCCGATGACGTAACGCTCTATTCTCACGAGGCGTGCTTGCGCGACGCCAAGAAACAAGCCATGAACTTCCGCCACATCGAGCAGGAGAGCAACCGCTACCACGCCTCGCGCATCTTGCAGCAGGTGGGCGACAAGACGATAGTGGTCAATCCGCCCTATCCGCCCATGACCACCGAGGAGATCGACCGCTCGTTCGACTTGCCTTATACACGGCTGCCCCACCCCAAGTACAAGGGGAAACGCATCCCTGCTTACGACATGATCAAGTTCTCCGTCAACCTGCATCGCGGTTGCTTCGGGGGTTGCGCCTTCTGCACCATATCGGCACACCAAGGCAAGTTCATCGCCAACCGCAGCAAGGAGAGCATCTTGCGCGAGGTGAAGGCGGTGACCGAGATGCCCGACTTCAAGGGGTATATCAGCGACCTTGGCGGGCCCAGCGCCAACATGTATGGCATGCAGGGACGCGACTTGGAGCGGTGCAAGCGGTGCCTTCGGCCCTCGTGCATCTACCCTGCCGTGTGCCCCAACTTGAACGTGGACCACAGGCCATTGCTTGAGATATACCGCGCGGTGGACGCGCTGCCCGGCATCAAGAAATCGTTTGTGGGCAGCGGCGTGCGCTACGACCTCTTGCTGCACCAAACAGGCGATGCGGCCATAGACAAGGGAACGCGCGAGTACACCCGCGAGCTCATTGTACACCATGTGAGCGGACGGTTGAAGGTGGCGCCCGAGCATACGTCGGACCGTGTGTTGCAGGTGATGCGCAAGCCGCCGTTCTCGCTGTTCAAGCGGTTCAAGGAGGTGTTCGACCGCATCAACCGCGAGGCGGGATTAAACCAGCAGCTTATCCCCTACTTCATCTCTTGCCACCCCGGTTGCACGGAAGAGGACATGGCTGAATTGGCCGTGCTCACCAAAGAGTTGGATTTCCACTTGGAACAGGTGCAGGACTTCACGCCCACGCCCATGACCGTCTCTACCGAGACGTGGTACACGGGGCTGCACCCTTACACGCTGCAACCGGTGTTCAGCGCCCGCACGCCGCGCGAGCGCACGGCACAACGCCGCTTCTTCTTCTGGTACAAGATAGACGAGCGGCAGGGCATCGTCCGTGAATTGCAACGCATGAGGCGGCAGGACTTGATTGCCAAGCTCTACGGCAGGGGACGTGTCTTTTGACACGTTCCCTGCCATAGAGCTTTAACCTTGCTCATCACCCCTCCAAACCTCCCCTTATAGGGGAGGCCTTTGTCGGCCTACGGCCTCCGAAGTGCTTTCTTGCGATTTTATTCGAGTTTTGACACACCCTCTATTTGCCTCCAAACTCCTCGAAATAAGTGTCGAGCAAGCTCTTGGCAGCCACGAACGAGGTGAGCTGCCCTTGCAACACGGCGTTCTCCTTGCCCGGCAGCAAGGAGGCTATCTTGGGGTTGTGGTAGAAGCTGTCGCGCAACTGCTCGTTGATGGACTCATACATCCAGTATTTGCTCTGCTCGTTGCGACGGTAGTCGAAGTAGCCATTCAACTTCACGAAGTCGATGTATTTGTAGACCATGTCCCATATCGCCTCCACACCGATGTTGTAGAAGCCCGAATAGGTGAGCACTTGGGGTGTCCATCCGCTCTCGGGCGCGGGGAAAAGATGCAGGGCATTGCGGAACTGTGTGGCCGCCAACTTGGCGCGTTCCAAGTTGTCGCCGTCGGCCTTGTTGATGACGATGCCGTCGGCCATCTCCATGATGCCGCGCTTGATACCTTGCAGCTCGTCGCCGGTTCCGGCCAGCTGGATGAGCAGGAAGAAGTCGACCATGGAGTGCACGGCCGTCTCGCTCTGTCCCACGCCCACCGTCTCCACGAATATCTTGTCGAAACCGGCGGCTTCGCACAGCACGATGGTCTCGCGCGTCTTACGTGCCACGCCACCTAATGAACCGGCGGCGGGACTGGGACGGATGAACGACTTGGGATGCACGGAGAGCTTCTCCATACGGGTCTTGTCGCCCAAGATGCTTCCCTTGCTGCGCTCGCTGCTGGGGTCGATGGCCAGCACGGCTAACTTGCCGCCATGCTTCTCCAACACATGCAGTCCGAAAACGTCGATGGAGGTACTCTTGCCGGCACCGGGCACGCCGCTGATGCCCACGCGGATGGAGTTGCCCGTATAAGGCAGACACTTCTCGATGACCTCTTGCGCCACCGTTTGGTGTTCGGGCTTGACGCTCTCCACCAACGTGACCGCTTGGCTAAGTATCGTGATGTCTCCCTTGACGATGCCCTCCACATACTCCCCCACGGAGAGTTCGCGGCGCTTGCGCTTGGGACGGCTCTTCAAATAGGGGTTGACGGATGCGGGCTGTGCCACCCCGGCATTCACCGTCAAGCCTTTGTACTCCTCGTTGTTCTCAGGATGTTCCATGACAAGATTGGTTAGGTGTTGCCTTTGATGTTGATTTCCACTTTGGGTTGCGACGGGTCGTTGGTTATCATGAGCAGGCGCA
>JAJPYP010000196.1 GCA_021204885.1 Prevotellaceae bacterium | reverse complement strand
GGTCATCGCCATCTCGCAGAGCGGGGAGACGGCCGACACATTGGCGGCTGTGGAATTGGCTAAAAGCCGGGGTGCCTTTATCTATGGGATATGCAACGTGATAGGGTCGAGCATACCGAGGGCCACGCACACGGGTTCCTACATCCACGTGGGGCCTGAAATCGGCGTGGCATCGACCAAAGCCTTTACGGGTCAGGTAACGGTGCTCACCATGTTGGCCTTGACATTGGCCCGTGAGAAGCAAACGATTGACATGGAGCGATACCTTACGGTAGTGGGCGAGTTGCAGAAGATACCCGACAAAATGCGGGAGGTGCTGCAACTGAACGACCGCATTGCACAGCTTGCCAAGATATTCACCTACGCCCACAACTTCATCTACTTGGGACGCGGTTATTCCTATCCCGTGGCGTTGGAGGGGGCGTTGAAACTCAAAGAGATCTCTTACATCCATGCCGAAGGCTATCCGGCCGCCGAAATGAAGCACGGCCCTATCGCCTTGGTGGATGCCGAGATGCCTGTGGTGGTCATCGCCACGCAAAACGGGCTTTACGAGAAGGTATTGAGCAACATACAAGAGATAAAGGCACGTAAAGGAAGGGTTATCGCGCTGGTCACCCGGGGCGACAAGGTCATCAGCCGAATTGCCGACACTTGTTTGGAGTTGCCCGAGATACCCGAGTGTTTAGAACCGCTCATCGCCACCTTGCCGTTGCAGCTCTTGGCTTACCACATAGCTGTGTGCAAGGGAATGGATGTGGACCAGCCTCGCAACTTGGCCAAATCGGTAACGGTGGAATAGGAGATGTGGATGGCGCGGAAGACATGAGCCACTAAGAGTGTATATATAATAAAAGGTATAACTATAAACTCAAAGAAAAGTAAAGGGGTGTCTTGAACTCCCCATGGATATATAGGAATGGAATCATTGAAACATGAATGCGGCGTGGCATTGATACGTCTGCTTAAGCCGTTGGAGTATTTCCAGGAGAAGTATGGTACTTGGATGTACGGCTTGAACAAACTCTATCTTCTGATGGAGAAGCAACACAACCGTGGTCAGGAGGGAGCCGGCATGGCTTGCGTAAAGTTAGAGGCGCGTCCGGGCGAGGAGTATATGTTCCGTGAGCGTGCGTTGGGTTCGGGCGCCATTACCGAGATATTCGGCAAGGTGCAGGAGAGTTTCAAGGGACTTACTCCCGAGCGGCTGCACGACGTGGATTATGCCAAGCGCAACTTCCCTTTTGCCGGCGAGGTCTACATGGGACACCTTCGTTACTCCACTACGGGCATGTCGGGGCTCAACTACGTACATCCTTTCCTGCGCCGCAACAACTGGCGCACCAATAACTTGGCGCTTTGCGGCAACTTCAACCTGACGAATGTAGACGAGATATTCGACAGCATCACCGCCATAGGGCAGCATCCGCGCCAGTATGCCGACGGCTTCATTCTCTTGGAGCAGGTGGGACACCGCCTTGACCGCGAAGTGGAACACCTCTACACCAAGGCGGTGGCCGAAGGACTCAAGGGCACGGAGATTACCCGTTACATTGAAGAACACGTCAACTTGACCAATGTACTTCGTACTTCGAGCAAGAATTGGGATGGCGGTTATGTGGTGTGCGGGCTTACCGGCAGCGGCGAGACCTTCTCCATACGCGACCCGTGGGGCATACGTCCCGCCTTCTGGTACCTTGACGACGAGGTGGCCGTCGTGGCCAGCGAGCGTCCGGTCATACAGACGGCCTTTAACGTACACGCCGACGCGGTCAAGGAACTGATGCCCGGCGAGGCCCTGCTCATCAACAATGCAGGCAAGGTGCAGACGGTGCAAATCAATGCGCCCCGCGGGGTAAAGCCTTGCTCTTTCGAGCGCATCTACTTCAGCCGCGGAAGTGACATAGATATATATAAGGAAAGGAAACTGTTGGGCGAGAAGTTGGTGCCGCGCATATTGAGTGCGGTGGACAACGATTTGGACCATACGGTCTTCTCGTTCATTCCCAACACGGCCGAGGTGGCATTCTTCGGCATGCTGCAAGGGTTGGATAAATACCTGAACGGCGAGAAGTCGCGGCAAATCATCGCCTTGGGTCCCGACCCCGACCGTGAGGCGTTGAAGCGCATCCTTTCGCGCCGCATACGCAGCGAGAAGGTGGCCATCAAGGACATCAAGCTGCGTACGTTCATTACCGAAGGCAACAGTCGCAACGATTTGGCGGCGCACGTCTATGACATCACGTACGGCAGCTTGGTACCGGGGCAAGACAACCTCGTCATCATAGACGACAGCATCGTGCGCGGCACCACGTTGAAGCAGAGCATCATCGGCATACTGGACCGGTTAGGGCCCAAGAAGATTGTCATCGTGTCTTCTTCCCCGCAGGTGCGCTATCCCGACTATTACGGCATCGACATGTCACGTATGAGCGAGTTCATCGCGTTCAAGGCGGCCATCGAATTGCTCAAAGACCACGACCGGCGCGATGTCATCGCCGCCGCCTACCGCAAGGCCAAGGCGCAGGAGGGGTTGCCCAAGGAGCGGATGGTGAATTGCGTGCGCGAGATATACGCCCCCTTTACCGACGAGGAGATATCAGCCAAGATGGTGGAACTGCTCACGCCGGCAGGCACGCGGGCCAAGGTACAGATTGTCTACCAACCGCTCGAAGGGTTGCACGAGGCGTGCCCCAACCATCCGGGCGACTGGTATTTCAGCGGCGACTACCCCACACCCG
>JAJPYP010000002.1 GCA_021204885.1 Prevotellaceae bacterium | reverse complement strand
GGGGGGGGGCCTACGTTGGCTAATAAATTTCCCTTGGTGCGCGCGTTTTGGGGGGGGGGCGGCTCGCGCCGCCGCCCGGTTGTTACTTATCTTGCTGGTAGCCGAAATTGCGCAGGGCTTTCTCCGAGCTGCGCCAGTCCTTGTCTACCTTGACGTATATCTCCAAATAGATGCTTGTGCCGAAGAACTTCTCCAAGTCTATCCGCGCCTCGGTGGCCACGCGCTTCAAGGACTTGCCTTGCGCCCCGATGAGGATGCCCTTCTGGGAGTCGCGCTCCACATAGATCACGGCGTGCAGGTGTATCCGACGGGCGTCCTCCTTGAACTGCTCCACGACCACTTCCACGGCGTAGGGCACCTCCTTGTCGTAATGAAGAAGTATCTTCTCGCGGATGATCTCCGAGACGAAGAAGCGGGCGGGGCGGTCGGTCCACTGCTCCTTGTCGAAGTAGGGGGGCGATTCGGGCAGCAAGGCCTCCACGCGCTTCATCACGTAGTCTACATTGAACTTCCTCAGGGCGGAGATGGGGATGATCTCGGCCTGGGGCAGCAGCTCTTTCCACAGCTCCACTATCTTGATGAGGGCGGGCTCGTCGGTGAGGTCTATCTTGTTGATGAGTACCAAGACGGGGATGGTCATGCGGGCCACCTTGCCGATGAAGTCGCCGTGCTTGTCGGGGGTCTCCACCACGTCGGTGACGTAGAGCAGGATGTCGGCATCGACAAGGGCCGACGTGGAGAAGGCCAGCATGGACTCTTGCAGCTTGTAGCCCGGCTTCAAGACGCCGGGGGTGTCGGAGAAGACGATCTGCATCTGCTCGGTGTTGTAGATGCCCATGATGCGGTGGCGCGTGGTCTGCGCCTTGAAGGTGGCGATGGAGACGCGCTCGCCCACCAACTCGTTCATCAGGGTGGACTTGCCCACGTTGGGGTTGCCCACGATATTCACAAATCCCGCTTTATGCATGTTTCAGGCTGTTTGGACAGGCAACAAAAAACGCATCGGTCTTGTGGGTGGGATGCGTTCCTTGCGGATAGTTATGGTTCGTGTTCGCGTTCGCCCCTTGCAGGGGCGAACGGTTCTTTAGACTTCACGCTTCTTGCCGTCGTAGCCCCACTTCACGTAGACCGCGCCGTAGGTGAATCCGGCTCCGAAGGCGGTGAAGATGATGTTGTCGCCCTTCTTGAGCCGCTCCTCGAAGTCCCAGATGCACAGGGGCAGCGTGCCCGCGCTGGTGTTGCCGTAACGGTCGATGTTGATGAGCACCTTCTCGTGGGGAACTTCCAAGCGATGGGCCACGGCCTCGATGATGCGCATGTTGGCCTGGTGGGGTACCACCCAGTTGATGGAGTCTTTGTCCAAGTGGTTCTTCTCGGCGATGGCCGCGCTCACGTCGGACATGTAGGAGACGGCATACTTGAACACCGTGCGCCCCTCTTGGTAGAGGTAGTGCCAGTGGTTGTCGACCGTGAAGTAGGAGGCGGGACATACCGACCCGCCCGCTTTCAGGTGCAGGAAGGGCAGGCCCTTGCCGTCGGTGCGCAGGATGGCGTCCATCACGCCCACCTCTTCGGTGGTGCCCTCCATAAGGAAGGCTCCCGCGCCGTCGCCGAAGATGGGGCAGGTGGCGCGGTCGGAATAGTCGACGATGGAGGACATCTTGTCGGCTCCCACGATGATGATCTTCTTGTATCGGCCCGAACGGATGAAGTTGGCGGCGGTCTCCATCAGGTAGAGGAAACCGCAACAGGCTGCCGAGAAGTCGAAGGCGAAGGCGTTCTTCAGTCCCAACTTGTCGCACAGGATGGAGGCGATGGAAGGGAACTGGTAATCAGGGGTGGAGGTGGACACGACCACCAAGTCGATGTCGTCGGGATTGACGCCCGTGCGGCGCATCAGCTGACGGGCGGCCTTGCGTGCCAAGTAGGAGGTGCCCAGGCCCTCTTCGTTCAATATGTGACGCTCCTTGACCCCGATGCGGGTCATGATCCATTCGTCGTTGGTATCTACCATGCGGGATAGCTCGTCGTTGGTCAAGACGTAATCCGGCACATACCCGCCGACTCCCGTAATCACTGCATTTATTCTTTCCATCAATGTCGCTTGCTAAGGAGAACCTTATACGGCAGCCTCTTTCTGGATTGCCAACTTTCCACGGTAGTAACCGCATGCGGGGCATACGGTGTGGTATACGTGCCACTCGCCGCAGTTGGGGCAAATGGCCAGCGTGGGCGCTACCGCTTTATAGTGAGTCCTTCTCTTCGCTGTTCTGGTCTTAGACTGTCTTCTTTTAGGATGTGCCATTTTCTTTAAACTTTAATTGTTATCTATTAGTTTCTTCAATTCGTTCCAACGGGAATCTATTGCGGGGTCGCCCTCCTCCAGCGCGAAGGGGGCAGGGGCATCGGCATCGGCGTCCTCCTCATCTTCGGCATAGCCGTCGAAGGGATCCGTGACGGGGTTGCCCTCCTCCTCAGGGGAGAAGCCGTAAGCGGAAGCGGATGCGGGACCCTCCTCCTCACGGGAGAAGCCGCCGGCGGTATCCGAACCTAAAAGGGAGTCGTCCTCCTCATCCTCGTCCCCGTCGTCCTGGGAATAACGCAAATGCTCGCGCAGCTTCCGGCTCATGGCCTTGTTGCAACAGCCCGGCGCATGCACATGCTTCATGGGAATGGCCAAGGCGATGAACTCGAACATGATCCATGCCACATTCAGCTCGCCCTCCTCTTCGGGAATGACGATGAGGTTGTCGCCCAAATCGG
>JAJPYP010000109.1 GCA_021204885.1 Prevotellaceae bacterium | reverse complement strand
CCATCGGCCCCGCGCGTGTCGTTCAACGACGCTTACACATGGATGTTGCAGCTGCAATCATCCCCCTACTATTCCATCAGCGAATTGGCGCAACCCGAGTTGCGTTTAGCCGGCGTGCGCATCAATCCATCGACTTACAGCAATTCGCGCGAAAGAGGTTACTCCGGCGCGACATTGAAGAACATGAAAACGGGAGAAGAAATGCAAGTAAGCGGATTGCCCGACGGATGCATCTTGTTGAGCTCGGCATGGTATCCCGACAGCGACCGGCTGCTATTGGCGGGTAAGGACGAGAGCGGTGTATATCTGTATGCCGTGGATTGCGCCGACGGACAAGCTCAAAAAGTGACGGAACGCCGCCTGCATGCCATTGAAGGCTTCTTGATTTGTTGGTTGGGCAACGACACGTTCATCACGCGCGTAGTTCCCGACAACATGGGAGCGGCACCCGAAGAGAACAGAGTGCCCACCGGCCCCATGGTGCAAGAGAACTTGGGCAAGCAGACTGCCGCACGCACCTATCAGGATTTGCTCAAGAACAAGCACGACGAGGATCTGTTTGCCTACTACTTCACGTCGCAACTGCTTAAGATCTCTCCCGAGGGAGAAGAAGAGGTGGGCGAACCGCAGATATATGCCAAGGTGTCGGCCTCTCCCGACAAGTCGTTGTTGCTGCTCGTCACGGTAAACAAGCCCTACTCCTACACCGTTACCTACCACAACTTCCCCATGACCACCACCGTGACGGACGTGCGGGGAAAGACAGTCAAGGAGATTATCTCCGTACCCACATTGATTCCGGCCATGGGCTACGACACCACCTCGCCCGCTCCGCGAGGCCATGAGTGGCGGCCCGACAAGCCCGCCACGCTCTATTGGATAGAGGCGCAAGACAACGGCGACCCACGTAGCAAGAAGGTGGAAGTATCGGACATCGTGTACCAACAGGATTATCCTTTCACCGAGCCGAAGCAGGAAGTGTGCCACACGGCCATGCGTTTCCGTGGCATCCGTTGGTGCGACGACGACTTCGCCTTGCTCACCGAGAGTTCTTGGGCCACCAGCACCATGCGCACCTACCGTTTCAAGCCTTGCTCTGACGAATCGCCCGAGCTGCTTTTCGACTTGAGCATGGACGATTTGTACAACAATCCTGGCATGCCCCACACGGTAAAGAATGCCTACGGCAAGGACATACTTTACACCGACAAGCACCACACGATGCTGTTGATGAAGAGCATGGGCGCGTCTCCCCAAGGCGACATGCCCTACCTATCACGCTACGACATGAACAAAAAGCAGAACGACATCTTGTGGCGTTGCCAGACACCCTATCTTGAATCCATAGAAGACATTGCCGACCCGTCGGCCTTGCGCATCATCACCTCGCGTCAATCGGTAACCGAGCCGGTCAATTACTATCTGAAAGATTTGAAGAGGCACAAAGAGACGGCACTCACCCATTTCGCCAATCCCTATCCCATGTTGGAAGGAGTCTCGAAAGAACAAATCAAATACAAGCGTGCGGACGGGCTTGACCTTACCGCCACCGTCTACCTGCCCGCCGATTACGACAAGGAGCGCGACGGACGCTTGCCGGTACTCATGTGGGCCTATCCACGTGAATACCGTTCAGTGGCCGATGCGGGGCAAGTACGCGGCTCGCAATATGCCTTCACCTCCATCAACTACGGCTCGCCGGTGTACTGGGTGACGCAAGGATATTGCGTCATGGAGAACGTGGAGATGCCCATTGTGGGTAGCGACGGACAAGAACCCAACGACACGTATATCGACCAGTTGGTGATGGATGCCGAAGCCGCTGTGAAGGTGATTACCGACATGGGCGTGGGCGACCCGAACCGCGTGGGCGTAGGAGGTCACTCTTACGGGGCCTTCATGACCGGCAACCTGCTGACGCATACCAAACTGTTCAAAGCGGGAATAGCCCGCAGCGGTGCCTACAACCGCACCCTTACACCCTTTGGTTTCCAATCGGAGACACGCACCTATTGGGAAGCCCCCGAAGTGTATAACGCCATGTCGCCTTTCATGTATGCCGACCAATTGAGCGGCGCTCTGCTCTTGATACATGGCGAGTTGGACAACAACACCGGCACCTTCCCCATCCAGAGCGAGCGTTTCTACCAAGCGTTACAAGGCCATAAGGCCACCGTGCGCTATGTGGTGCTTCCGCTGGAAAGCCACGGCTATTCCGCCAAAGAGAACATTCTCCATCTGCTCTACGAAGAGAACGCTTGGTTGGAAAAGTATGTGAAGAATGCAGAAGCGGTGGAATGAGCGGCTGTGCAGTAAGTGATGACAAGCCATATATAGGAGATTATTCCTTGGATTACATGCGGTAGATTTACTGCCTGCTTACAATAATCGGGCATATCGTAAATAAATCGATATGCCTGATTTTCATGTTTGATTATTGCAACGTCTATTCCACAGCACAAGCGCAGACCTTTTGCTTCCACAAGCAGAGACCGCTTGCATTGGAACCGCAGATGTGCGGATACGTTCAGCAGGTTTGCCGGGCTACTTGAACAAAACACAAAATACACTTCGCCTGACTGGGTTGAATGTGTTTGTCAGTAATTCACCGTTTCTTCCAAGAGTCTTTATTTGCTGGAAGATGCAACCGTAATCCACTTATAGACCCAGAGGTCACTTTATGGCACAAGTACTGATTATTTTGATTATCCCCGTTTTCGCCTATGCGTGTGCAAAAAAATCATCAGAATCAACTTCCGACATAC
>JAJPYP010000144.1 GCA_021204885.1 Prevotellaceae bacterium | reverse complement strand
ATATTTGACTGGCATGTTTGCGTTATTGGCTTACAGGAAGAGGAACGAGCCGAACACCGTCACTATCAAACTGATGCCGATAATGACGCCACTGCGGAAGCCCATGGCTATCATCAATATCAGCACCACGATGGCCACCGACTCTACAAGGTTGACGACGAAAGTGCCCAACGACTGGCTCACCCTTTCCGGCTGGTAGAACACCTTGCTATAATGTACACCCGCCGGCAGCCGCTCCTCACGCAGCTCGGCCAGTCTCTTCTCCACCGACTGCCCCACCTTCACGATGTCCGACCCGGCAGAAGCGGCTATCAATATGCCGATGGCCCGCTCACTGTCATAGAACATCTCGTTGCGCGTGGGGTTCTCGTAGCCCTTCTCCACCCGTGCGATGTCCTTCAGGCGCAGCTGGTCGTCGTCATGCCCCTGTATGAGCATGTCGCCTATATCCTCCACCGTCTTGAACTTGTCGCTCACGGTGACGCGCACGCGCAGGTCGCCATTGTCGTAATAGCCGGTATAAGTCGTCTGGTTCTGTCCGTTCAAGGTGGCCAGCACCTCCATGGGTTTCACCCCGAGGTTGGCCATGCGGTCCTGCAACAAGGAGATGTCGATGCACTCCTGCCTTGCCCCGTACAGTTCCACGCGGTCCACCCCCTCCAAGTCGTTTACCTCGCGCTTAAGCAGCTCGGCATAGTCGGAAAGCTCACGGTCAGGGAGACCGTCGCCCGTCAAGGCATAGAAGATGCCGTACATGTTGCCGAAGTCGTCGCGCACCTGCGGCACCCCCGCCCCCTCGGGCAACGTGGCGGCGGCATCGCTCACCTTGCGCCGCAACATGTCCCAGCACTGCTCCACGTCCTCGTCGGGCACGGTACTGAGCAACTCCACCTGTATGAGCGACACGTCGCCGAAAGAGTAGCTCTCCACATTGTCTATGTTGCCCATGGTGCGTATGTTCTTCTCCAACACGTCCGTCACCTCCAACTCCACTTGGTGTGCCGACGCGCCGGGATAGGTGGTCACCACCATGGCGATCTTCACTTTCACCTCAGGGTCCTCCAACTTGCTCATCTCGTAGGCGGAATAGACACCGCCCGCCAACAAGACGGCAATGAGGAAGTAGACCAAGTTCCTGTTGCGGAACGCCCAGCTGCCGATATCCATCACATGAGCCCTCCCACATTGGTTTCAGAAACGGGAGGCAACAACTTCACCCGTTCCCCGTCACTGATGCAGTGTATCCCTGCCGAGACAATGCGGTCGCCCGGTTGCAACCCGTCCGAAGCCACCACGACGCTTCCGTCACTCATCAGGCGCGACGGAAAGACCTCGCGGGCATGCACGGTGCGGTCATCGGCTTGGTAGACGAACACGTACGACTTGCCCTCCTTCTCAAGGATAGCCCCCGTGGGCACGGCGTAGGTATGCCCCTGTTCCTCGCCACAGCTGATGTTCACCATCGTATTCATGCCCGGCGAAGGCATGTCGGGCCCGCCGCCCGTCATTTGCAGCCGCATGGTATAGAGTTGGTTGGCATTCGCCTTAGGGGTGATGCTGACCGGTTTCAAAGGGAACACTTTGCCCGGATAGAGGTCGAAAGTGCAGTAATAACCGGTGAAGCGGTCGCGGCGGATGTATTCGGCAGCCGGCAAGTTGATTTCCACTTCAGGCGCACCCGAGCCAAGGAACGAGATGACGGGCATGCCCGCCCCCACCGTCTCATGCTCCACGAAGAGCCGCTTCTGCACGTAGCCGTCGTAGGGAGCGTACAGGCGGGTATAGGCCAACTCGTCTTGCGCGTGCTTGTATTTGGCGGTAATCTGTTTCAACCCGTACACCGCCTTGTCGTTGGCGTTGGGCGTAGTGCCGTTCTCCTTGTAGAGCGCCATCACCCGCTCGGCCTCGGCCTTCACCTGCCGGTATTCGGCTTCGGTGGCGTCGAGCTGTACCCGGTAATCCGTAGAGTCCAATTCGGCCAAGAGCTGGCCTTCGCGCACGTGCGCCCCCTCCTTGACATAGACCCTGCTCAAGGTACCGCTCACCCGGAAGGCTAAATTGGCGTCTTGCGCCGCCCTCACCTTTCCCGGATATTGCAAGGATTCCCGCGCCTGGACAGGCACCACGGTATCGGTCTTTACCGTCTGTTCTCTTCCGCCATCTTGCCCGCGCCGGCCGCAGGAGAGGCATACCAGCAGGCACATACCTGCCAAGATGGGATAAAATCGTCTCATGATGGTTATATAGTATAGTTTCCGCCTACAAAAATACCGTAAATCGGGGGTATGAGAAAAACCGGCAGGTAGAATAATTGTCCTATCGGTACGATTTTTCCCGCCCGGCAGGAATATAAGTCAGGCTCAAGAGAGCGACTGCATGTCGTTCAACCGCTTGTAGTACCCCTCCTTGGCCAAGAGTTCCTCGTGCTTGCCGCGCTCCACAATCTCGCCCTCGTACATCACGCAAATCTCGTCGGCATTCCGTATGGTGCTCAAGCGGTGGGCCACCACGAGGGTGGTGCGCGTCTCCATCAACCGCTCCAAGGCCTCCTGTACCAGCCGTTCGCTTTCGGTATCGAGCGAGGAGGTGGCCTCGTCCAATATCAGGATGGGCGGGTTCTTCAAGATGGCGCGGGCAATGCTGATGCGCTGCCGCTGTCCGCCCGACAACTTGCCGCCACGGTCTCCGATGTTCGTGTCGTAGCCCTTCTGGGTCTCCATGATGAACTCGTGCGCGTTGGCTATCTTGGCCGCCTCCACCACCTGCT
>JAJPYP010000128.1 GCA_021204885.1 Prevotellaceae bacterium | reverse complement strand
GATGAGTACTATATATATAAGGTGTATAGGCAGTATATTCGTTTATAGGAAGTAACCATTATTTTACTTTCAGTTTGGAGAATCCTTCTCCATAGACACCGATAACCGCGCTCTGTGAGATGAAAGCATTCGGATCCACGTCTTTAATCAAGTGGAAGATGAGCATGGACTGCCGCTTTTGGGCCAATACCACCAATACCTTTACATCGTGTTTACTGTACCAGCCGGTGCCGTTCAGCACGGTAACGCCGCGCTTGGTGTCTTTCATAATGCGGTCGGCTATCTTCTCGTACTCTTTGGAGAAGATAAGGAATTGTACCGACTGACGGGCACTGTTTACGATGTAGTCCAATACGAAACCGATGACAAAGAGGGTGACGAAGCCGAAGATGACCCTGCGCCAGTCGTGGAAGATGAAGTAACAGGAACTGATGATGATGAAGTCGCAGAACATGATCATACGTCCCAAGGTGATGTCGCGGTACTTGTTGATGATGGCGGCGATGATATCCGTTCCGCCGGTGCTGCCGTTGCAGTTGAAGACAATGCCCAAGCCGGCACCGCACATCACGGAACCTATCAGGCAAGCCATGAAGTCTTGTCCCGGTCCCAACAACAGGGGAGGCACGCCATCCTCGCCGTTCACCATTATCTGTAGAAACCAAAGCAAGAAGGTGAGCATGAAAATGCCGTAGATGGTCTTGATGATGAACTTGGAGCCCAATATGCGGAAAGCGAAGGAGATGAGCACGGCATTGATGAGGAAGTAAGACCATTGTATGGGAAAGCCCGTGGAGTAGAAGATGATGGCGCTGATACCGGTGGTACCGCCGGTGGTGATTTGGTAAGGGATAAGGAAAGCGGCCCATCCCATGGCGTAGAGTATCAATCCGAAGGTTATGAAGACATAGTCTTTCAATCCCCTGACGATTTCAAATCTTGTCAGTCTTTTAAGTTTCATGTTGTAGGTTGTTAAAGTCAAAGGTTATATGGCAGGCAAGTAGTGGAAACGCTCCACTACTTGACCACGATGTTTACTATCTTCTTGGGGATGGTGATAATCTTGAGGATTTGTTTGCCGGTAATCCACTTGGCGGAACGCGGGTCGTTCAATACGGCTTTTTGGATGGACTCCTTGTCGGTGTCTGTGGGGAAGGACATGTTGAAACGGGCCTTGCCGTTGAAGGAGATGGTGTAGTTCACTTGTTCTTCCACCAAATAGGCTTCGTTGTAAGCGGGCCACCGCGCGTCGCACACGCTTCCTTCGTTGCCCAACTTCTCCCAAAGCTCTTCCGAGACGTGCGGGGCGAAGGGGGCTAACGTGATGATGAGGGGATTGAGTATCTCCCGCTTGCCGCATTTCAGGTTGAAAAGTTCGTTCACGCAAATCATGAAGGCGCTTACCGAGGTGTTGTAAGAGAAGGTCTCGATGTCGCCCGTCACCTTCTTGATGAGTTTGTGCAACGACTTGAGCTCCTCTTTGGTGGCGGGTTCATCGCTGACCAAGTAACGGTCGTTGCGGTCATAGAAGAGCGACCAGAACTTCTTCAAGAAGCGGTGCACGCCGTCTATGCCGTTGGTGTCCCACGGCTTGGATTGTTCTACCGGGCCCAAGAACATCTCGTACATGCGCAGCGTGTCGGCTCCGTAACGTTCTACTATCAAGTCGGGATTGACCACGTTGAACATGGATTTGCTCATCTTCTCCACCGCCCAACCACACACGTACTTGCCCTCCTCCAAGATGAACTCGGCCGTGTGGTATTCAGGGTTCCAAGCCTTGAAGGCCTCTATGTCGAGGATGTCGTTGGAGACGATGTTCACGTCTACATGCAGCGGCGTCACGTCATACCGGTCTTTCAGGTTATAAGAGACGAAAGTGTTGGTGTTCTTAATCCGGTAGACGAAGTTACTGCGGCCTTGTATCATGCCTTGGTTGACCAACTTCTTGAAAGGCTCTTCCACGGTGGATATGCCGAGGTCGTGCAGGAACTTGTTCCAGAAGCGGGAGTATATCAAGTGGCCGGTGGCATGTTCCGTACCGCCTACATAGAGGTCGACGCTCTCCCAATAGGCACCGATTTTCGGGTCTACCAAGGCGGTGTGGTTGCGCGGGTCCATATAGCGCAGGTAGTAGGCGCTGGAACCGGCGAAACCGGGCATGGTATTGAGCTCCAACGGGAATATGGTCACGTTGTCTATCTTCTCGTTCTCCACCACTTCGTTGTGCAGGGTGTCCCAAGCCCATTTCAAGGCGTGTCCCAACGGCGGCTGTCCCGTTTCGGTGGGCAGGAACTTGGCTACGTCGGGCAGTTCCAACGGCAGGCAGGATTCGGGTATCAGGTAAGGTATGTCGTCTTTGTAATAGACCGGGAATGGCTCGCCCCAATAACGCTGGCGCGAGAAGATGGCGTCGCGCAAGCGGAAGTTCACCTTAACCCGTCCCAACCCGTGTGTCTTGACATACTCCTTGGTGGCGGCGATGGCCTCTTTCACGGTGAGTCCGTTCAAGTTCAAGGAGGAGTAATCAGTGGGCTTGGCGGGCGAGTTGCAGACAATGCCCTCTTTCGCATCGAAGCTTTCCTGGCTCACGTCGCACCCCTCAATCAACGGTACGATGGGCAGGTTGAAATGCTTGGCGAAGGCGTAGTCACGGCTGTCGTGTGCGGGTACGGCCATGATGGCACCTGTGCCGTAACCGGCTAATACATAGTCGCTGATCCAGATGGGCACGGCATCGCCTGTAAAGGGATTGATGGCGTAGCTGCC
>JAJPYP010000168.1 GCA_021204885.1 Prevotellaceae bacterium | reverse complement strand
CCAACGACCCCGAGATTACAAATCACGTGCTCTGGCCAACTGAGCTAAAGAGGCAGGGAGGGTAAGCTGACTATATCGCGCCGCTACAACCAACTACCTTTGCTGCGATCAAGCCCTGGAGGATTCGAAGGGAGCTGGCCGTATAGGGCTTACCCATGTTTGCGGGTGCAAAGGTAGCTAAAAAAGCGGAATAGGCAATGGTTTGTCTCATGTTTTTTCAACTTTAACGGCGGGAGCGTGCCCATAACCAATATTATTTATACCTTTGCGCTATATTTACGGGAAAATGGCGGAAAATAGAAGTAACATGCAGCGGTATGCCATGCTGCTGGGCACGTATATGGGGATATTCTGGATGATCAAGTTCACCCTATTCCCCTTGGGCATGCGCATGCCCACGTTCTCGCTTCTTTTTGTGGCACTCACGCTCTGCGTCCCTTTCCTTGGATATCACTTCGTGCGCCTGTACCGCAACACGGTGTGCGGGGGTGTCATCGGCTTCCTGCACGCTTGGGCGTTCACCACCTTCATGTACTTCTTCGCGGCGTTGCTCGCGGCGGTGGCGCATTTCATCTATTTCCGCTTCTTGGACCACGGCTTCCTGCTCGAGGCTTACCAAAGCCAGGTGGAGGCGTTGTTCGAGCAGGAGGGCGCCGTGCCCCCTTCCTTCGAGGAGATGCTTCGCCAGGCGATAGACGCGGCCTCGCGGCTCACGCCCATCGACATCGTGTTGCAGCTGTTATGGTCGAACGTATTCTTCGGCATCATCTTGGCCATTCCCACGGCCTTGGTGGTGATGCGTCGCCGCAAGCGCGACGACCTGCCACGTGGCGGGTGGAACGAGGGCGGTTCCATGTAAGGGCAAACGGTACAAACAGTTTAACAGCAGGTTAATGGCTATGGATATATCGGTAATCATACCTTTGTACAATGAAGAGGAGTCGCTCGAAGAGCTCTTCTGCTGGATAGAGCGCGTTATGAAGGGCGGTGGCTATACGTGGGAGGTGGTCTTCGTGGACGACGGCAGCACCGACCGCTCTTGGCAGGTCATCGAGCGCCTTCGTGCCCGGGCTCCGCAAACGGTGTGCGGCATCAAGTTCCGCCGCAATTACGGCAAGTCGCCCGCCCTTTACTGCGGCTTTGAACGGGCAAGGGGCGAGGTGGTCATCACCATGGACGCCGACTTGCAAGACAGTCCCGACGAGATACCCGCGCTTTACCGCATGATTGTGGAGGAGGGTTACGACCTCGTGTCGGGCTGGAAGAAGAAGCGTTACGACCCCCTTTCGAAGACCTTGCCCACGAAGCTCTTCAACGCCACGGCACGCCGCGTGTCGGGCATCCGTAACCTGCACGACTTCAATTGCGGCCTGAAGGCCTATCGTCGGGAAGTGGTGAAGAACATCGAGGTGTATGGCGAGATGCACCGCTACATCCCCTATTTGGCCAAGAACGCCGGCTTTACCCGCATCGGCGAGAAGGTGGTGCATCACCAGGCACGCAAGTATGGCAAGACCAAGTTCGGCCCTGCCCGCTTCGTGAACGGTTACCTTGACTTGCTCTCGCTGTGGTTCCTCTCCACGTTCGGGGTGAAGCCCATGCACTTCTTCGGCCTGCTTGGTTCGCTCATGTTCGTCATCGGCTTCATCGCCCTCGTGATTGTGGGGGCCGACAAGCTCTACTGCATGCACAGCGGGCTGCACTACCGCCTTGTGACCGAATCGCCCTACTTTTACCTGTCGCTTACGGCAATGATTATAGGCACGCAGCTCTTCGTGGCCGGTTTCTTGGGAGAACTTGTATCGCGCAACGCGCCCGAACGGAACCGCTACCAGATAGCCCAGAGGCTGGATGCCCCCACACCCGAAAAGAATGATTGAAAGATGAGAAGATTTACCCGATTCCTGTTATTCGCCACACTGCTTTCCCCGATAGTGGGGGGCTTGTTCTCCTGCTCGGAGGAAGAGGATTGCTCGCTTTCGGCGCGGGCCTCGATGGTGTGTGGCATCTACAAGATGCCCTCCGAGGGGTCTTACACGTTGCATACCGACACGATAGACTCGCTTACCGTGACGGCCTTGGGCACCGATTCGGTCATCTTGAACAACCAGAAGAACGTCACCTCCATTACGCTGCCGCTGCGCTATACGGCCGACTCCACCGTGTTCGTGCTGAACTACGGAGGCAGGCTGCGCGACACGCTCGTAGTGCGCCAGACCAACACGCCCTATTTCCTCTCGATGGATTGCGGCTACCAGATGAAACAGGCCGTGAACAGCGTGCGGTATAGCCGGCACCTGCTCGATTCCCTCTCTATTCCCAATGCGGATGCCGATATCTATGGTACGGAAAATCTTAGGCTTTTCTATTAGCCTGCTCTTGGCGGTATGGTTCGTCACGCCGCTTATGGCGCAGGAACACGGCTCGTCGGTCACCATACGCGACGGCCGTCCTGTCGTGACGAGCGATCCCGCCAAGGCACAGGCTTGGGAGAAGGAGAAGAAACGCCGGGAAAAGGAGGCCAACCGCGTGGTCTATCCGCTCTTGAACGGCATATCCGTGGGAGTGGACCTGTGGGGACCCGGTTGCCGGCTCATAGGCAACGACGCGCTTACCGTAGAGGTATCGGCCGACGTGAACTTGAAGAATATATTGCTGCCCACCGTGGAGTTGGGCTACTCCAAAATCGACTCGTGGAGCGATGGCGGCACCCACTTCAAGACGGGCGCTCCCTATTTCAGGATAGGGGTAGACTACAACGCTTTCCATTCAAAGCCTTCC
>JAJPYP010000020.1 GCA_021204885.1 Prevotellaceae bacterium | reverse complement strand
CTCCCAAGCCTTGATGCGTTGCTTCATGGCCGCGAGCCGCATGTAGTCGCGCATATCCTCCGGGGTGCCTTTCTCTTTCACCACGTCGAAGAGGGTGCGCTCGGAGGCCAGCAGGAAGGCCTTGGACAAGACGAGCGCGTCGTAACAGCTTCGGGTGAAGGGGGATTGCCGTTCCCCGGCTTCCAAGGCGTAGGGTGTCATCAACGTGAAGAGGGAAGAGACGGGTTTCCAGAAGCCCTCTTGCTCGGTGGCGCTCATATAGGGGAAGTGCTCTTTCATCATCGCCTTTAGCGCCGCGGTGGCTTCGGTATAGTCTAAGCAACCCGCCGCCAAGTGGCCTGCAAAGCCCTCGGCATTGGCCAAGTAGATGCGGGCGTTGATGTGTTCCATGCTTTGTGGGCCATAGATTTGCCTGATGTAACCGGTATAGAGGCCATAGCACTCTTCCGATGCTTCATAGTTCCCCAACCGGTTCTCCAAGCCGCCGATGAGCGGCAGCAGCTTTACCCTGTCTCCGTCGGCAGGCGGGTATTTCGTGGCCAGCGCCTCGTCGGCCCGGCGGAAGTCGGCAAGCGCTTCGGTGTAATCTCCAAAATAGGCCAAGCAAGTGGCGCGGGTGGTGTAACGCACGCTCTGTTTTCGGGGTTCCGTCAGGGTGGCGATGTTGGTGAAGAGCGTGTCCAAGGTAGCAAGGCAGCCGGCCTTGTCGCCCATCATGCAGTAGATATGGGCCAACATGAAGTAGGGTAGGTAGTAGTCCTCGTCGTCGGCAGGCGTGAGTTCCTGATAGGCCACCAACGACTTGCGTGCATAGACAAGGGATTCTTCGTATCGGCCGTTATAGACGTACAGGTCCCTGAGTTTTACATATGCCACGTCTTTGTTCAGCGCCTCGGCTCCCGGTTCGTTTCCTTCGGCCAAGTCGACCGCCCGCTTGTACCACTCTTCGGCCAAGCGGATTTGTCCGTTTCCGTTTGCCTCGTCTCCTTTGAGCTGGCAGTAGGCGAACTTCGTCTTGACGTCCGTCACCCTTTCCATCAACGTGTCCATGGCGGCCGAACAGGTGCGCATGAGTCCACGGTCTTCCGCCTTGTCGGCCATCGACCACATCTCCTTGAGCAGTTCCATCTGCTTGGAGGTGTCGCCTGCCTGTTTGGCCAAGGCGAGCGCCTCGGCGTAACGCTCCTTGGAGGCGGCGAAGTCGTACATGTGCATCTTGACGGCGGCTATCTTCTGTAAGGACTCTATCTCGCCGTCCCTCTTGCCCAAGGCACGATAGCCGGTCAAGGCACCCTCGAACAGCGTCAACGCCTCGTCATATTGTTGGGCCAAGAGGTATTCCATGCCTTGCACATACAGGGCAAGCGGTGATGCCGACGGGGCATGCGCCACCTGCCGCGCGGCACCTCCTGCCGTCCCTACGGGCGACTGCGCCCTCAAAGGCAGGAAGAGGCAAAGAAGGGCGACCGACAGGAGCGCCGGCCTATTCAGATTCCGTTTCATCAGGTCCATCTTCCGATACAGTTATGGTATCTTGCGATGCCGGCGACGCTTCCGTGGCTTCCGACGCTTCGGGTGCTGCTCGCTCTTCCGACATATTTTCCATTAACTTCTCTTCTAACTCTTTTGGCCCAAATACTTCATCGTCACCACGCGGGTGGTCTTCGGGCATCATGCTCTTTGGGTCGGGGGCAGTTGCCATGAACAGGGGGCTTATCACAAATACCCCGACAGCTATTACTGCCGCGATACCCGCTACCCATAACCATATCTTCTTGGAAGAAGACTTCTTGGACTTTGCACGCCTTTCTGTCTCCTCAAATCTCGACTCCATATATTGGCTGTATGAAGGCATCGGCCTTTCCCCCTTTTCCGATACCGAGAAGCGTATGCCCGAATCCGTTCCGGTACGGCCGAACGGCGTGTGCTCGTCTTCATACCGCTTCTTGAACCCGGCCAACGCCTTGAGCTTCTCTTCCCTGCTGGTGATGGTCTCCTTGACTTGCCGGGTAAACTCCAATTGCTCCTTCTTCTGCTTGTCTCCAGCCACCTCTTCAAGGAACCGTTTCTCCTCTTCGGCGGTCAGGCGTCCTGTCAAGTAATTGTCTATGCTGTCTTGAAACTTTGTATCCATATCCGTCCTTTTTTATGCGTTCAACTCCTTGTAGTAAATCGCTTTCACCGTTTTGCGCAACTGTTCCAAGCACTTGTGCTTTTTGGTCTTGAGCGCGTCTTTCGAGTTCATCTCGGGTATCTCCATGAGAATGATGTCCAAATCCTTCTCTTCATAGTAGAATTTGGTCAATATTTCGTAGCAGCGGGCCGACATGTTCGAAAGCACGTCGGCTATAATCTCCAGCACGTCGGTCTGGTCGGAATCATACCCGTAGTCCATGGGCTCGTCCGTCTCGGGCAAGTCGGTCTCCGGGTTGATCAAGACGGAATGGTCGCGTAACCATTCGCGGTATTTGTTCCGGGCGATGGCCATGAAGTAGGTAAGGATGCTGCCCTTGAGCGGCCGGTCGTCCTTGCCTGTCACAAAACCCTCTTTCACGTATATCTTGCGGTTCTGGATGTTCTCCCAAAACGCGATGAAGCTGTTCTGGAATATCTCTTCGGCATCTTTCCACTCTATGAAGAACAATCCTTTGTAGTTGTCCTTGAAGTAATCGGCACAATACGAGTACATTTCATATTGCGCCCTGACTTCCCCTTTGTACATGCCGGCAACAAGGGCTGCCTCTTTCTCTTGCAAGGGGGTGCGTAGTTGTACGGTCTTTGCCATTATCTTAGGATATCGGTTATGTTGAATGTGTCTGTCTCGCCCGTCAGGACGGGGTATTGCGGGCGGCTCCCGGTGTGGTCGTTGACAAACTTCTTTATTCGTCGGAACAGGTCCGCGTTATCGCCTGTAGGGTTCCGGTTTATCTCCTTATACAGCGCGTAGGTCAATTTCCCTACCGCGGGGTTTCCCATCTCGATGTTTACTTGGCTGCTTGTGCAGGCGCTCAAGGTAATCCACCGCTCCGGGTTGGGACGCGCGTGGGGATTGGCCGTCGCGCTCTTTGTTCCATACCCGGACTTCCCTACAAGGTAGGCCTTGAGCCCTTCGAATATATTCCCCACGCCGCGTGTCACCTCGCCTGTCATGCCCCGGGTGGCGTCGCCGCTGTGACAGGCGTCGATCACCACGAGCAGCTTGCCTTCACTGCCCACCGCCTCGCGCAGCCGGTTCAGGTAAAGGTTCACTTCATCGTCCGTGAGGTGCTTGTCGCCTTGGTCTTTGTCACAAGGATAGCGGTAGGCGTCGTAGGGAATCCAGCATTCGTCCAATGCGTCGGCCTCGTCGCCGTTCAGGTCTTTCATCTGCTGCCCGTGGCCCGAGAAGTGGATGTAGACGATGTCGCCCTCGACGCACCGGCTTGTCAACGCTTCAAAGGCATCGGCAATGGCCGCCTTGGTGGCCTCGCGGTTCACAAGCTCGCTGATGTTGCCCGGCTCGAAGCCCGCGCCGCGCAGCATCTCTTCCACGTAAGGCACGTCCTTGTCGCCGTTTATCTTGGTCCATGCCGGGTCTTCCTGCTGGCCCAAGCCGATGACGAGCGCCCGTTTTGTCTGGGCGCGTAAGCTCCCCGCCTGCAAGCTGAAGAGAAAAAGGACGGTCAGTATATAGAGGACATTCCTCATGGTCGTTTTCTTTTTAAGTGAGACGGCCCAAGGCACGTCATTCTATGTCTATGCGGGCCACTTCGTCCACATGCTTGATGGCGGCGATGGAGTTCATGGTCTGTTCCAATTCATTTTCCGAGTGTATCTCGAAGTCTACCGAAGTCTCCACGATGTTGTCTACGGTCGTGGTGGTGAGCCGCGAGATGGAGAGGCTCTGCTTCTCGGTGATGCATGCCACCACGTCGCTCAACAGGTGGTGGCGGTCGATGCCCCGTATGTAGATGCGCACGGGGAAGAGAAACTCCTCGCGCTCCTCGAAGTTCACCGCCACGATGGAGTCGCCCTGCTGGGAGGCCATGCGGATGGCTTCGGGGCAGTTGCGCTTGTGCAGGGTGATTTTCCCGTCGGCATCCTTGAAGCCGATGAGCTCGTCGCCGGGCAGCGGGTGGCAACGGCCGCAACGTATGTAGCCCAACTTCTCCTTCTTGGCGAAATGGCTGCGCAACGTGCTCTTGGCCTTGTAGGTAGACACATGTCCCAACCACTCCTCTTGCGGGGAAGCCGTTTCAAGGGTGATGATCTCCACGCAGTCGCCCCGGTGCAGCACCGTCTTTACCGAGAAGATCTTGCCGTTGATGCGGGCAAAGTAGGCATGAAGTCCCTCTTCGCCCAACCGCTCGAAGGCAAAGTCAAGGGCCGTGGCTCCTTTAGGCAAGATAACCTCCTGTCCTTGTGGCGTGAATACCATGATGTCGTCGTTGTAGAAGGAGGCCGTCACGCCGTCCATGTAGTCCATCTCTTGCGTGTGGAAGGCCGCGTCTTGCAGCACCTTCTTGAACTTCTCCAACCAAGCCTTCACGTTCTCTTCCGTGCGTTCGGCCGCGCAGCCCAACCGGGAGTTGCGCACCATGCGTTCCGAGGCGATGTGTATCTCTTCCCACTCCCCTTGCTCGTTGAGCAGCTTCACGTGGAAACTCTGGTACCCGTTCTCCTTGGGCGCGTTGATGTAGTTGGCCACGCTTCCCGGGCGCTCCTTGAAGTAGTCGGTCAGCAAGCCGTAGATGTGCAGGCTCTTCTCTTTCTCCTCTTTCAAGCCATTGGCTTCATAGATGATGCGGATGTAGTGCTTGCCGTCGGCATGGTGGAAGTCGCAGTTCTTCGAGCGCATCTTGCGGCATATACTGTAAGGCATGCGGTAGCGCAGCTCTATTCTGGTCGTGATGCCGCCCGCTGTCAAAAGCTCCTGCACCTTGGCGGCGAAAGCGTCGAGATGCGCTTTCTCCTGCTCCTTCTCCTCGTCCAACATCCGCTTCATCTGCTCGTATTCACGGGGGCAACGGTACTGGAACGACAAGTCCTCCAACTCCGTCTTGATGTGGTACAGCCCCAAGCGGTTGGCCAACGGCGCGTAGAAGTAATCCGTCTCTCCGGCAATCTTCATCTGCTTGTCGGGGCGCATGCTGGCCAAAGTGCGCATGTTGTGCAGGCGGTCGGCCAACTTCAGCAAGATGGCCCGCAAGTCAAACTGTACCGACGACAAGATTTGCCGGTAGTTGTCCACCTGCTTGGACTGTTCGTACTTCTGCTTCTTCGGCTTGGTGACCACGCGCACAAGGAACGCCACGTCACTGCCGAAGCGGGTTTCTATCTCCTCGATGGTGTGGGGCGTGTCTTCCACCACATCGTGCAGGAAAGCCGCGATGACAGGATTGGCGCCTAACTCCAACTCCACGGCAAGGATGCGTGCCACGGCAATGGGGTGGATGATGTATGGCTCTCCCGTCTTGCGACGCTGGTCTTTGTGTGCATCGCGTGCAAAATCGAATGCATCGCGGATGCGCCGCATGTCCTCGGCGGTCATGCGTCGCTCAATGGCACGGAACAGCTGCTCCGCGCTCTCGTTGATCCTGCTTTCATACTCCGCTTCCATAATCCTGTTCTTTTGTGTTGACACTTGGAAAAAAACAGACGGCCCGGCGCCCCGCTCCTTTCCCCTTCATTATCCCGTTCCCGTTCAGGAACGGCAAAGATAGTCAATTCTATCGTTCCAGCATATTCTTTCCCTCGTTTTTTGTTGAGAAAAATATACGTTACATTCCATCCATTGTAATAATAACTTACAATATAAGCGTTGTCGGAGGTTACTTCACGGCCATTATGCGCATAAAAGGGCAAAAGCGAACGACGTTTTAATTGTATATGAAAATTTAAAGACTACACGGATATGAAAGAAAAGATTTTGGAAGCATTGGTCGAATTGGGCTATACCCCCAAGAGAGTGAACGATTTAGGTTATGGCTTCACCGGCAATGGAACGGACTTCATCTACCTGATTGACGACGATGACGAGCACTTCCTGTGCTTGGCCGTCCCCGGCATCTATGAACTGAGCGAAGCCAACGTGGTGAACTTCCTCGTGCTGGCCGAAAAGCTCAATTCAGCCCCCAAATATGTAAAGGCCTATCGCATGCACGACAGCCTTTGGCTCTTTTACGAGCGCGAACTCTTTGGCGGCGAAGACTTGGAACTCCTTCTCTCGCGCATGATCATGCACCTTGAAAACGCTGCCCGCCAAGGACGCGAGTTCCTTGAAAAACTCGAGGCCGAACCGGGCAGCGAGGAAAATGGCGCCTCCGGCATGAGTGGAGTGGACGGTGTAGATGGTGTGGATGAAAGATAAAGTACCCACACTAAAAATTGAGTGCATCGAAAGAGGGTTTTCGATGCACTCAATTCATAATTATATACCACGATGTAGACATATCGTCTTATAATGTATGTTGCGACATGCCCATACTGTTGTCGAGGCAAACGCCGTAGCCTTTATTCCCAAAACGGCTGTTCGTACATTCTGGTATTGTTGCCGATATCAGTGTAGAAACAATTCTTCCTAAAGTCTATGCTAAAAACTTCTTCCTCAGTTGAAGTCATGTTGCCATCCGTGTCGTAAAGATCCCACATCCCCGATGACACATTGTGGGCATACGCTTTACCCCTATAAAATTTTCTAGCCAAAGAATCATATCCTTCGCCGGCAGCTTTGAGTAAATTTCCTTGCTCATCAATCAAAAGCAATGAGCCATTCAGGAGAACAAAGGTCTTGCCTTCGATAAACTCACTCATGCCATGGTCGTATTGTACACGCACCACCTCATTCCCCTGCTTGTCAATATATCCTATTTTCCCATCTTTCTTTACCCAAGCACGTCCATTTTTCCAAAAAGGAAGTACAATATCGTATTTACAAGGAATGACAACATTCCCCTGTTCATTTATATAACCATATTTCCCTTTTACTTGATACGCCATTAATCCCTCAGTTACCAATTTCTCCATGCTTAAACAGTACACGTAAAAATCTTTATTTCTACTGAAAGGCAAAAGTGTCTCGTCAACGGTAAATCGAGCGTACAATTTATCAAAGCGTTCTGAATACCAACTCAACGTGCCTCTGGTAACCCACCACGCGGCCTCTATATCCCTTACTTTCTTTGAAAGGAAGCCGCACCCTTGTCGTTTTATCTCCATTACGGCGGTATAGTATTGGGCATCGTAGTTGTTGGGGTCTTCATAGGCAAGTTTACGGAAGATACGGAATGCCTCTTCATACTGGTGCGAGGAGTAGAGGCGTATAGCCGCGGCAAGAGAATTATCGCCGCCAAAATCAATTATCTTGGTAATCTGTCCTCCGCGCACGAAAAACAAGTCGGTGCCGTTGTAATCAATATCGCCGTTGGTCTCCACATCCATACTCACGAAATACAGCGGAGCTTCCGTCTTGTCTGAATAAGCCACCGGTTCCACATAGCCTTCCTGCCAAACAGGCTTCCCATGTTTATACGACAAGCCATTTTCTATGGCCTTGTCAAAGCCGTTGAGATAATTGTCGACAACGGCCGTTCCTTGCGACAGCAACGAGGTCGTGTCTCTCTTCACGAACAATTGCATGATGCCATCGTCAACCCGGCAGCCTTTGACTCCTTCCACCAATTGTTCTATTTTCTCACGCCACATCGCGTTGCCCGTCTGGCACCACGACGACATGTTGTCGCCAAACTCCCCTACAATCCGTTCTTGCACGGTTTGTGCCGAAAGTTCCACGGAACAAGTCAATGCCGCGAGAGCCCATATAATGCCATAATTCCTCGTCATAATCATTCCTCTAAAACTTTTACCGTCAAATCGCCAAATACGGGCAGCCATTCCACTCCGTTTTCTATCTCTTCTTTATAAATATACAGTGTTTGAACGTACAAAGCACCTTCAGAGGCTTTTTCTCCGGAGAACGGCTGCAAGCGGGAAGGAGCCTCACAAATGTTGTCGGGTGCATCAAGTGTCAGCACATCATCGCTCCAAACAGGCACGGCAACAGAATCCAAAACAAAATGTCCTGCCTCTTTCTCTATTACCATGTCACAAAACTCGTTGACAGTTACAACGGCGACACTGTCCGCGTCCGCGTTCAGCAAAAACACTTTCGCCTCTTTTACGAAGAGACTTTCCATCTTTACCTTATAAATCGATGAAGCCCGCAAGCTGTCATCGCGCTGCATAAACGCCATATAGTCTTTCGCCAACGCAAGTTTCTCTAACAACCGCCGCTCGTAGGTCGCCTTAAAATCCGGCTGAAGGGTGTGGACAGTATCGCAATCCACGCCATAGATTGTCGTAGAGTCCGGTACGCACGGTTTATAAGTCTCCCCAGTCGACGCGCTTGTATGTACTAAACCAAGCAAGCGTTTCTTTCCTTCGTCAGAAATCTTGTAACATTCCGCTATCAGCCACCCGGCGTTGTTCCGTTCCCTTTCAAAGTACTTCACATTGAAAATGTATCCCGGCACTTGCGTGAAGACAAACTCCAACTCGTCCACGTAATCAATCTTAAGCTTGCCACTATACACAAGATAGGCAAAAGCGGAAGTCGGATCATACGAAAAGCCCTTTTCCATAAACGCGCAAACGTCCTTCGGTTGCTCTTCCGTCATGCGCCGCAGGGAAAGGAAATTGGTTTCATGATCATCGGGATAGAGCATAACCTCGCCAGAAGTATGGGGAGTGGCGTCGAAGAGGCTGCCACCCGCATTGGCAATCACCCATTTGTACATATTCCCTTTCCTATGTTCCACAGTAAGGTACAAATCGAATTTAACGCTCCGCCCTTCCATCACGCCTTTGCAATGTGCAAGGGCAAACCACGTGGTGTCCTCGTAATGAATGAATACGGAATCTTCTGCTACCTTATCGGCAAACTTTTGGGCTTCCACGAACAATGAATCCTCTTTCGACTTGAATTGGGACAAGTCGAACAGCATCAACAGGTTCTCCTTACGACTTTCCAGCCCTTCGCCGGCAAGGTCGGGATGTGCGGTCACTCCGTTGAAGCGGTCGAAAAACTCGTCAACCAACCCCACGCGCACCGCATGGAAGTATGAGTCGGTTGCGTTCAGTGCCAATGCCTGCGCATGCATGCCCACAGGCATAAGAACGAAAATGCCTATAATCAGGCACTTTAACCATTCTAATCGCTGCATATTGTCCTTACTTTGTGTCAATGGCATATACATCACCCAGAAGGATTATATATTCCACCCCGTCTTCCGTATCTTCCGTCTTGACGTAACATTTAATCCGCTTGGTAGTGATGTCTTTATAAATAATCCTGCCATCGCGATACCCGGCGAAAGCCTGGGAGTATTCGC
Organism: Prevotellaceae bacterium; assembly: GCA_021204885.1. The sequence continues at coordinate 5,502 of JAJPYP010000020.1, read as the reverse complement.
AGGTACACACATACAAGTTGTCGCCCACCTGCCGCAAATTGCTCACTTTGATATTGGCTATCTCTGTAGAGCTTATTTGCACATCGTCGTAAGCGGTAAGACCATTTACGAGGTTCGTGAAATAAGTCCTCATATATTTATGACTCACACTACTCCGATACTTCGATGTCACTTCCATCTGTACCCCGGCTTTCGTCACCCCATTCTCTTCGTAACTGTCGCCCTTGCCCATGAACAGGTTAAGCGCTTTCCTGCGATAATACATGCGGTTGTCCTGCGACTTTTTCTTGTTTGCCATAAACGATATGTAATCGTTCATTTGCGCCACTTTCTCCGCCGCCCGCCGGCCTAACATATAGTCCTGATCGGTTGCTTGAGCCATGACAGGGCCACCAAGGCAGAGCAATAGTGCCAGTACTGCAATCTTGCGTATCGTTTTCATATCTGTTGTTTTAATCCGTTGTCCTTTTCTCATTTCTTATACACCTCGCGCACCTTTAGCGTTTGAATCTTGTTGTTCGAATTGAAACTACCCTCCACAACGCCCACATTCAGCAGAAGGCGGCTCGTGGCCAAACGGCCAAGGAATACATCGGCCGACTCGCGATCGATGGTCGTGTCTCCGTCTTGCCCCAGTATCTTTACTTGCGCATCATCGGCAAACAGACCATTCAATTTCCTTTCCAAACTAATGCGGTCCTCCTCGCTGACATTCACGTTGATAAGTGTGGCAAGACTCTTTGTCAAGCTGTTGACCCAGTTGTCTGCATCGCCTTGCTGCTTTGTGGTGCCGGGAGTCTGCTTTTGTTTCGTTTCTTCTATCTGCTTGTCAGTGGGTACATTAGGCGTAGTGGTTTTCGGTGCCGTGGCTGCCGTGAGATGCGTTTCGTGGAACGGAGTCTGTTCGCCATCCGTCACTTTGTTAATAGTAGAACCTATCGACCCTAAAAGATCGTCCCATGTAAGCGTCTCGCCGTAACTGTCAAGATAGTTGTTAAAGATGTCGCATAACACGGTAGTGTATGCATCAATGGTACCAAAACTGGTAGTAGTAAAACACCCTGAACTCTGTCCGGGCGATGAAGACGTGGCAATCACGCTACCTTTCTGATTGAGGAACAACTCTTGTATCCTCGCCAACTTCGTACCACTCATATAGGAAGCTCCATAATTTGGCGAAAAAGCCGGACCTTCTTTTATAGTCATGTTTTGAAATACATTGCAACACATGCCGATAGTAACCGACAGCCTCGCCCCCTTTGTACTCAATTCATTGTAAACCCATTCGAGCGGGATAAGCTTCTCATCATAGTTTTGTGCCAAAAACATTTGCGGATAAGGGTGTTTTTTTACATAATCCACATCCGTGTTCGGTCTTCCGCCATGTCCTATATAGTAGAACACTATAATATCATTAGGGTTGCTGATGCGAAGACCCTCTACGGCAGCCTTGCAATTCTCGGGAGATGTTCTTTTTCCGTAGAAGTCTTGTATGTCTGTGGTATAACCTTTCGGAGCCAATGCCGCGTTTACATCGTTGATGAAATGCGAATAAAGCACTTGTCGTCCCACAATGTCAATTTGTCCAACATTTTTGTCCGTAGTGTCAATAAACGTCAACCAGTGAATAGTCTGTGCCTTACCTGCGATAATGGCAAGGATAAGACTTGCGAATAATATAAGCCTTTTCATTTGTTCGTGTAATTAAGGTTCTCGTTCAAAAGGTTCAAAGTCTTGTCATCGGCAAAGAGCAGCCTTGTCAGATAGAGCAGTTCCATATTTCCAAACCTCGTATCTTGTACACATATCTCCTGCTTGTTATTGTCAAGCAATTTCCATTTACGAAGGCTGAAGTCCAGTTCCAAATATACGGCCCGTTTCTTGCTTGCCCTGAATTCATACGTTGCCCAAGGTTGAAATATGCCATAGACGGTATCATTCCTTTGAAAATTCTGTTCGTTAAAAAGAATACAAACCAGCGCGTTTCCAACGCAAGCGGGCACACAAGCCATAGTATCTACGCGAAGAGAATCGGCAGCGCTTGCCGACGGAAGAGAACACGACACTTTCTTTGAATCAAAGATAATGGATGCTATGCTGTCGACCATCACCTTACTGTATCCACTCTCCTTCTGAGAAGTGAGGATATGACGCAGATCTTTCTTGTTTGAAGCCTGACACCCTACGCATATTGCGAATACCATAGCCCCGATAGAGAGACTGCGCACTAATAATTTTAATCTCATAATATAAACAGTTTATAGTTTAATGTCTGAACGTTATGGCAAGACTCAATCTACCGAAAGTGGAGTTCGAACCCGCAAACATCGGGTTGCCATCGTACAAATAGTCCTTATTGTAGAAATCATAGAAAGAATGTTCATAGCGCAACGAGACAGAAATATGTCCTTCTGTATTGGTGAACCCCAAGCCGATAATTCCATTGAAGCCGTTGTTCACGGCATCTTTGTCATTGATAGTGTCATCGTGATAGTGGAATGCGTAGTCGTAGCTACCGCCAAGCTCCAAAACGGGATTTATCCTATTGCTCTCATATTTAAGCAACCTTATTCTCAACAATGCGGTGGAGGATATCATCCGCTTCTTAACAGAAGATTTCGTGTCTGAACCGGCAGGCTTAATTTTGAAGCCATCCTGCGCATAATCCACCTGCAAATCAAAGCCCAAAGGAACGACACGCGACAGATAACCTACGTGGTATCCTACGGCATAAGTTGCAAGCGACCAGTCCCATTTAGAGAATCCCCAAGCACGAGGATAGACTTTCGCTTTACCGCCGGCAAATTCCATCTTACTTACGACATTTGCCCTGTACCTGAGAAGTGGATACCAACATCTATTTTTATAGATAAATTCACCCATTTCATCCGCATCATCATCAAAAATAGCTAAAAGTGTACGCCCAATAACATATGACCCCACATCAGCATACAAAAAATTGTCCGTCTGCAGCACCGGACCAAAACTCCACTCGTTACGCGATATTTGTGCTTGTAATGAAACTGAATACAAAGCGAAACACAGCGTTACAATTGTAATAATACATTTGAGTCTCATAAAAATAATACGTTTTTTAATTTGTTTGTTGTTATGATTATACTTAGTAGCGGCAAAGATATAATAATACTTTACAAATTGAATGCATATAAAGCAAGAAAAATAGTTAAAAGTGATTAACTCTATGAATAGCTTACCAAATAAAGTGCGATCCAAGAATGATTTAGTCCGACAAATTGAAGGAGATTATAGCTAAACCTCCATGTCCCTTGAAGTCAACATAAAGTTATGCACAACCTGTTCGCGCTTGATCACTAATCCATCTCCAACTCTTTCTCGATTTCCTCTATTGTCGGCAGACTACCCCTGAAATCTTTTGGCAGAGCCTGCCCCAATTCATAGTCGGAGATGCCTATCGGTTTTTGAATATCGCGCAAGGCGTATTCAGCTTTGATACGGTCTTTACTTTTACAAAGCAACAATCCGATAGTGCGGTTATCGCCCTTACGGGAAAGAATATCGTCCACGGCCGAACAGTAGAAGTTGAGCTTGCCGATATATTCCGGCTTAAATTCCGAATCTTTCAACTCAATCACCAAATATCGGTGTAGAAAAGTGTTGTACATCAGCATGTCAATGTAATAGTCATCACCTGACACTTCTATATGGTATTGCCTGCCCATAAAGGCGAATCCTGCCCCCATTTCTATGAGAAACTTCTCTACATGCTTGACCAAACCCATTTCCACATCACGCTCATTGTATTGGTCAGTAAAAGTAAGCATATCGAATATATAAGGATCTTTCAACATTGACTTTACTTCGTTAGCTTCCGGTGCAGGTAAAGTTTGGATGAAATTGTTTGCCAATGCCCCATGTTTACCATAATGATCAAGCTTGATAGCCTCTTGCAGATAGCGTGTGTTCCAATGGGATGTGATGCTTTGCACCATATACCAATATCGTGCGCGAATGTCTTTGACTTGCTGCATGAGTATAAGGTTATGCGACCAATCCAAGTGTTTTATGGGAAGGGTAAAATTATACGCTTCCAATTGCGCAATCACCGATTGCGTAATTGCTCCTGATGCCTTGTCAGGTTGCGCAATCACCGGTTGCGTAATTGGAGAAACCGTATTTTTTATCATCGTAAGTCCTTGATTGTACTCATTGAAGAACTGCATCATACACTGCAGATTACGTACAGAGAAGCCTTTTATTTCAGGATAATCGTTCTTCAAGTCTACCGACAACCGTTGCAAAGTCTTTTTACCCCATCCGTCTGCATTCTGGCTCTGCTGCAACATTCCGCCAACATCCCAATACATCCGCAACAACTCCTCATTGGCAGCATAAACCGCCCTTTGCCGGGCAAGTAACATCCGCTGTTTGATTTGGCGAAGCAACACGGCGTAGCCATGAAATCTATCAGCCATTACACCATTATCAGTCTGTATATCTGTGTCTTTATCCATATTCTTAATTACATCTCTTACAAAGATACACTTTTATTATGACGGAGCATCGATAATCACCGATTATTTCCCAGATAGCAAACATATCAAGATAGTATATTCTTCCATTTCCAGGTTTTTTTATTGCCGTTTCAAGTGTCATTCGATGCCCCCGAACACAGCGGCGGTGTCGAGGCAAGGGCAGGCTTTGGGCGTGGTGCCGGGCAGGTCGCGGTGGCCGCAGATTAGGGCATCGGGGAAGATAGTCTTTAGGCTTGCGAAAATATGCCGCAAGGTGTTGGTCTGTGCCGACGTGCGCGTGTCCTTGGGCTGGCCCTCTTCGTCCAATCCGCCCTCGTAGCAGATGCCGATGGAGCAGCGGTTGTAAGGGCGGCAGTGGGCACCCACTTCCCACAATCTTCTATGCTGGGTTACGCTGCCATCTTTGCGCACGTAGAAGTGGTAACCTACTGTGCGGAAGCCACGTGCCTTGTGGTCGCGTTTAAGCTGCTGCGCGGTGTAGTCTTGGTCGCAGCGCGTGGCCGAGCAGTGTAATATGAGGTAGCGCACGCTAAGGGGAGAGTGCATCGAAAGGCCGTTCTCAATACGTTCAAGAAACTCTTCTTCACTCATGATGTCAGGGTATTCGGGCAAGGGGTATTGTTCGGTAATCATACGATATTATTGGTTTAAGGGTTAAGAAACGATGGTAGTTGTTTATGAGTTAGTTCCATTTACGGGTTAAACCGTAAACGAGAGGGAGCAAAGGGCGGAGAGCAGGAACAGGAGGTAAAACAGGTAATACATGATATAGGGGTATTAAAGGGTGATAATGTTCGGATTAAAAAAGGTGATACAAAACCTGCCGTCCAAGCCGCCGGTATGCTTGCAACATGGGTCGGTTGGAACGGCTCGGGCGGCAGGTATAACTCATCTTACCCCAACCAGTTGCTGCAACTGGTGATGCCAAGGGCGGTCAACACGGCGATGGCCGCCTGTGCGATGGCATTGATGATGGTCTTCCAGCTGA
>JAJPYP010000023.1 GCA_021204885.1 Prevotellaceae bacterium | reverse complement strand
GATTATTGGTGCTGGTCGCGCAACAGGTCGTTCACGGTCTTGACGGGATTGAACGTGGCCAAGGGTACTTCTACGAATACCGTGTTCCAATCGCTCATGGCACCGTTCCACAGACCGGGCAGTTCCAATGCCTTGAGTTCCTTGCCGTCCTTCGACTTGGAGGAGATGAAGCCGGTGGCTTTGTCTACATACTCCGTCAGGTTGAACTTGCCGCCTTTGTAGTCGCGCACGGCGCAAACCAAATCAACGGGGTTGAAGTGGGTACCGTTCTCGAACATCTCTTTCTTGGCGGGGTCGCTCATGTCAATCTGTGAGCTCTCCAAAATCTGCAACGAGATGGTGCCGTCGCTGTTGTAGGCCAAGAACGGACCGCCACCCGGCTCGCCCACGTTCTTTACCATACCGCAGACGCGCATGGGGCGGTTGAGTTTCTTCTTCAGGTAGATGACGAGCTCGGCATCCTCCAAATCCTTCACTTCGGGGTTCTTGCAATAGAGGCGTTTCTGCAGGAATTGCAGTATCTCGAGCACTTGTTCATGGGTGTACTTGCCACTATCAAGCAGTTGCAGGTAAGAGAACACGCGCTGTTGCAGGGAGATGAGCACGCCGGCAATGAGCTTCTTATAGAGCACGGTCTCGCCCTTGAGCTTATCGGGCACCACGTTGTCTATGTTCTTGATGAAGATGACGTCGGCATCCAAGTCGTTGAGGTTCTCTATCAAGGCACCGTGCCCACCCGGACGGAACAGCAGCTTGCCGTGGTCGCGGAAGGGCTTGTTCTCCATATCGGCGGCGATGGTGTCGGTACTGGGCTTCTGCTCGGAGAAGGAGATGTCATACTCCACGCCGTACTTCTTGTCGTAAACCTCGGCTTTCTCCCCGGCCAGCTTCTCGAAGAGCGCACGGTGTTCGGGCGATACGGTGAAGTGGATGTTGACCTTGCCGTTCTTGTTGGCTGCATAGAGTGCCCCTTCTGCCAAATGCTCTTCTAACGGCGTGCGGTTGCCCTCTTCGTACTTGTGGAACTTCAACAGGCCTTTGGGCAGTCCGCCGTAGTTCAATCCTGCCGGTTCAAGCAAGGCGGCCAAGACAGCCTTGTACTGTCCTTCAGCTACTAACTGGGGAATCTCTTTCCCTGTCTGTGCCTTGCAGACGTCATTGAGTTCGTCGTAAAAGGCGAACTTCTCGATCTTTTCGAAGAACGTCTTCTCAAATCCTGTCTGGGGCTCGTTGTAGTCGGCGCCCAAGAATGCAAAGAGGTTCTTGAACATACGGCTTGCGGCACCCGAAGCGGGTACGAATTTAACCACGCGCTTGTCGGTCTGCGTGTAGGATTCCCATGCTTTCAGGTATTTTTCTTGTTCATCGTGCGTGGGGGCGAGGATGCCTTGTTCCACGGAAGCGGCCGCATACAGCTTCAAAAAGGGAAAGCCCTTTTCAAAATAGGACAGCTGTTTGGCAATCTGTTCTTCGGTTATTCCCTTCTGGGCAAGTTGTTCTTTGTCTTGAAGTGTCATAGTTTACTCCTTTATTAATTGATGCCCAAAAATACAAATAATTTCGGCATCACTATCAAGAAAAGAGAGAAAAAACTACCTTTACGCCCTAAAAAAGAGAGACTATTATGGGAACCGACGGTTTTTTCACTACAGAAGAGCGGGGGATGCTCTTTCCGCTGTACCGCAGGCTGCTGCGGCTTTCAGGGGAGACGCTTCGTAAAGGTGATTGTAAACGGCTGAAAACCGACCTTATCCACTCCATACAGCAAAACGGGGTTACACGCGACATATTCGGACTGAACCCGGTTATCAAGGATATGCAGACGGCCATTATCGTGGCCGAAGAGATAGGCATGCGACGGGCCGCCGTATTGGCGGTGATGCTGCACGGCTCGGTATGTGGCGGCGCCATGACCACGGACGACGTGAAGGCACGTTATGGCAAGGATGTGGCGGGCATCGTGCACGGACTCATCCGCATTCAGGAACTCTATACGAAAAGCCCCACCATAGAGTCGGAGAACTTCCGTAACTTGTTGCTCTCTTTCGCCGAGGACATGCGGGTGATTCTCATCATGATTGCCGACCGCGTGAACGTGATGCGGCAGATTAAGGACTCGCCTAATGAGGAGGCACGCCGTAAGGTGGCCGACGAGGCGGCTTATCTCTACGCGCCGCTGGCACACAAGTTGGGGCTTTACACGTTGAAATCGGAATTGGAGGACCTCTCGCTAAAGTACACCGAAAAGGATGTCTACTATTATATAAAGGAGAAACTGAACGAGACGAAGGCCTCGCGCGACCGTTACATCGCCTCGTTCATCGTGCCGGTACAGAAGAAACTGGAAGCGGCGGGGTTGAAGTTCCACATCAAAGGGCGCACGAAGTCCATCCACTCCATCTACCAGAAAATGAAGAAGCAGAAGTGCGCGTTCGAGAACGTGTACGATCTCTTCGCCATCCGCATCATCCTCGACTCGCCTTTGGAGCGGGAGAAGTTAGCGTGCTGGCAAGCCTACTCCATTGTGACGGACATGTACCAGCCCAACCCCAACCGCTTACGCGACTGGCTCTCCGTGCCCAAGAGCAACGGCTATGAGTCGCTGCACATTACCGTGATGGGGCCTGAAGGGAAGTGGGTGGAGGTGCAGATACGTACCGAACGCATGGACGAGATTGCCGAACGCGGATTGGCAGCCCACTGGCGTTACAAAGGGGTGAAAGGAGAGAGCGGACTGGACGAATGGCTCACCTCGGTGCGCGAGGCGTTGGAACACTCGGACAACGACGGC
>JAJPYP010000124.1 GCA_021204885.1 Prevotellaceae bacterium | reverse complement strand
CGGCGCCCATGGTGAGGCTGCCGCTGCCGCCGCTGCCCAAGTAGATGCCGGTGGCCAGCATCGCGATGGCCTGCTTGGCACGCTCGTCGGCATCCATGGATTGCAGTTCGTTCTCTACGGTGGCATCTTCGGGTGCGGAGATGTCGAAGATGAGGTCGGGGGCATCGAGGCTGCCCTTGATGCCGATGGAGACTTCGAAGTTCACCGAACGCGAGGTGTCGTCGTCGCCGTCGGACACGGAGGAACGGATGCGTTCGGTGGCGGTCAAGTCGAGCGTAGGGCTCATGATCTCACCCCGCCAATCCACATAGCTGCCCGAGGTGAACTCGAAGTCCTTCAACGGAATGATGGGCAGCGAATAGCGCATCGTGCCCCCCGATAGCGTGTAGCGTCCCATCAGGCTCATGTCGCCTTGTGCCGAATAGAGCAGGCTCAAGTCGCCGCCTCCCTCCAATTCGATGTACTTGCTGCGGTCGGCGCTCAAGTCGGCCCGCAAGCGCACGGCATCGTCTATGTGTACCGACATGTTCAGTTCCAACCCGCCTAAGGGCAACTGGTCCACTTGCGGCTGGTCCACCGAGGCGGTGTCGGCGAAGGAGACGAACGTGACCAATCCGTCCAAGCGGTCCTCCACGGTGAGCGGCGAGTTGGTAAGCACGTAGGTCACGTTGGTGTTGCCCAGCAAGTTCATGTTGCCACGTATGGCCAGTGCGTCTAACGGCCCCTTGGCGGTGGCGTTGAAATCGACCACCACCTTGCCATATACGAGGCTCTCGCGCGTGTGCGCCGCATCCAAGAGGGTGTAGTTTTGGGCGTTCAGCGTCAAGTCGGCCGTAGGACGGTTCAGGTTGCCGAAGTCCACGTAGCCGTCGATGGTGAAGGGGTTGCGGCTCGTGGTGTAGATGGAGAACTTGTCCAAAGTCACTTTATTGTCGGCCACCGTGATGGGGCGGCTGTCGAACCAGTAACGCGCTCCCATGGGGGTGATGAAGACGTTGGCGCTGTCTTGCAAGGCCAGCGAGCCATCGATGTCGGGCGCGTCCAAGGAGCCGCGCACCCGCACGCTGCCCACGGCCGAGCCCTTGAGCACAATCAGCTGGTCGGGCACGAAGGCGTTGGCCATCTCCAAGGGGAAGCGGTTTAAACTTGCTGTCAGGTCGAGCGAGTCTTTCTCTCCGCGTTGCGCAAAAACCCCTTCGGCGGTGAGCACCTGCTCCTCGTTATAGGAGAAGAAAGCGCTAATGCCGTGCGTATGCTCGTCCAAGGGCGTCCACGAAGCGCCCAAGCCGATGTCGCCCACCGGCTGCCGTTCGTAGGCCAGCTCCTTGATGCCGGCTCCGGCCGAGAGTTGCAGCGAGGACTCCGTCTGGACGTAGTGCGCCCGGGCGGTGAAAAGCCCTTTGATATGCGGCAGGTAGGGAAGCATGTCGCAGAGTTCTTCCAACTGGAAGTTGCTCAGTTCCACGTTCATGTTCTGTAGAGAGAGCGTGTCGACGGGGTCGGATTGCAGGCGGAAGCAGAGCCCCTCGTCGCTCTCCATGTCCACGTTGGCATAGACACGCAGGTTCTTGTGCAGGTATATCCAGTTATGCTCCTCGGGGAAGTGGAACTTGCGGAAGGCGATGATGGGTTCTTCGGGAATGAGGTTCACCAAGAGGCCGTTCCCCTTGCCGCGCCCCTCGATGAGCGGGGTGGCGTTCAGGCCGAAGAGTATGCCTGTCTCTCCTTCGGCGTTGGTGTACTCCACGGTGAGTCCCATGTCTTGGTTGCGTATCTCGCCCGTCAAGGCACCCTTGAAAGTGAGTTCCGGGTTGTCGGGTCCGTTGATCACGCCCGCCCGCAAGGTCATTTGGGCGGTGTCTTGCCCTATGGTGAAGAAGATGGTGTCTAACTGTATGGCGTCGTTGTGCAGGCCGATGATGGCCGAGCGCCCGTTGATGCCTATCTTCGGGGTAAAGCCGAAGTCGAGCCTGAACTTGTCGTACTCGATGCCCTTGGCCGCGAGGAAATAGCTCACGGGGTTCTCCTTGCCGGCTTGCAGGGTGAGCCCTGCCGAGGGAAGCGCACGGCGCAACGCGGCATGGTCCAAACGGCGGTCGTCTATCTGCTCCATGAGCAAACCGGCGAAGGCGCTGCCTTGGTCGATGAGCTGCTTCAAGGTGCTGCGGGCCAAGAAGCGGAACTTGAGGTCGCCCGCGTCGGCCAGCAACTTGATGGAGTCTTGCCGGGCCTCCGCGCCCAAGTCGAACGCGAAGGGATGCGCCAACGGTTTGGGCGAGACGCCCAATTGGTATAGGTTCACGTCGTCCACGTTCAAGTGGAACTTGCCGTCCAAGTAGGCCTTGTCAAGGTGCAAGTCGGCGATGGTCTGCATCTTGAGTAAATCGTTGTCGATAGTGAGCCTGAGCGCCGCCACGCACGACTTCAAGGCGGCGTCAAGCTTGACGCCCGAAAGGTGCCAGCTGCCGTATTGCAAGCCGTCGAGCCGCGCCTGCACGACGGCGGTGGTGGCGGGTGCGGTGAAGTCTACGCCCTGTCCGCGAGCCGAAAGCGAGGCGGTGAGCGCGAAGATGGAGTCTTGCGGCAGGAAGTCGTGCAGCTGCAAGCCGTCTATGGCAAGGTCGGCATGGTAAGCGTCACCGGCCATGTCATAACCGGCTTTCAGATCCATGGAGCCCTCCTTTTCTTGCAGGTTCAAGGAGGCGTTGTACTGGGTGCCCTCCATGGTGACGAGGGCGGAAAGGCGCATGCTGTCGGGCACCACGATGGAGCCGTCGGGCTCGCTGCCCGAAA
>JAJPYP010000189.1 GCA_021204885.1 Prevotellaceae bacterium | reverse complement strand
GATTAAAGGGGGCGACAAGCGCTTGGTTTGCACGCCGCCCCATGACGTGCCGTTGCAACCTTTCCGCCCTTTGCTGGTAAAGCCCGCGCCGGGTACGGAAGAGATTACCGTTCCCGCGCCGGGTGCCGAACTCACCCCGACGGAGACGGCGGCGTTGCTCAATGAACTCACCTTGCGTTCACAGGCGTTGTTGCCGGGCCATCCCGTCAACAGAAAGCGTGTGGCCGAAGGCAAGGATGCGGCCAACAGCATCTGGGCATGGAGCCCCGGTTACCGTCCGCAGATGGAACGCTTGTCACGGCGCTTCCCGCAAGTGAAGCGGGGCGCTGTCATCTCGGCCGTCGACCTTATCAACGGCATCGGTGCCTACGCCGGCTTGCGGCGCATCGCCGTGGAGGGTGCCACGGGGCTTTACGATACCAATTACGAGAACAAGGTGGCCGCCGCCTTGAATGCCTTGCGCAGCGACGACTTCGTCTACCTGCATATCGAGGCGAGCGACGAGGCGGGGCATGAGGGCGACGTGCCGTTGAAAATGCTCACCATCGAGAATTTGGACAAGCGCGTGGTGGGGCCCATTTACGAGGAGGTGAAGACGTGGCAAGAGCCTGTGGCCATGGCCGTCTTGCCCGACCATCCCACCCCTTGCGCGTTGCGCACCCACACCGCCGAGCCCGTGCCGTTCCTCATCTGGTACCCGGGCATCGAGGCCGACGAGGTGCAGGCTTTCGACGAAGTGTCGGCCTGCGGCGGCAGCTACGGCATGCTCAAAGACGATGAATTTATCCTTGAATTTATGCGGGAGGCTTGACTCCCGTCCACTTGAAACCAAACCGTTATGACCTATTACAGTACCAATCGCCATACCCCTGAAGTGACGCTCGAAGAGGCGGTCATCAAGGGATTGGCCGCCGACCGGGGGCTTTTCATGCCTGCCGTCATCCATACGCTGCCCCGTGCCTTCTACGACACCATCGAGACGCTTACGTTCCAAGAGATAGCCTGCCGTGTGGCGGGCGCGTTCTTCGGCGAGGACATTCCAAAGGACACGCTCGACGAGCTCGTCTGCGACACACTCTCCTTCGACACGCCTTTGGTGCAGGTGACCGACGGCATTTACGCCTTGGAACTCTTCCACGGACCCACACTCGCCTTCAAGGATGTGGGCGCCCGTTTCATGGCGCGGCTGCTGGGCTACTTCATCCGCAAGGAGGGGCAGCGGCAAGTGCATGTGCTGGTAGCCACCTCGGGCGATACGGGCAGTGCCGTGGCCAACGGTTTCCTTGGCGTGGAGGGCATACACGTGCATGTGCTCTATCCCAAAGGAAAGGTGAGTGAGATACAGGAGAAGCAGTTCACCACCTTGGGGCAGAACATCACCGCCTTGGAGGTGGAGGGCAACTTCGACGATTGCCAGGCCTTGGTCAAGGCCGCCTTCATGGACAAGGAGCTCAACGCCCGCCTCGCGCTGACCAGCGCCAACTCCATCAACGTGGCCCGTTTCCTGCCCCAAGCCTTCTACTACTTCCACGGCTATGCGCAATGGAAGAGACTGACGGGCGGGGCTTGTGGCGACGCGCCCGTGGTCTGTGTGCCCAGCGGCAACTTCGGCAACATTACAGCTGGCCTTTTCGCCGGGCGCATGGGGCTCACCGTGAAGCGTTTCATCGCCGCCAACAACCGCAACGACGTGTTCTACCAATACCTGCGAAGCGGTGTCTACACGCCCCGACCCGGTGTGCCCACCATAGCCAATGCCATGGATGTGGGCGACCCGAGCAACTTCGCCCGCGTGCTCGACCTTTACGGCGGCAGCCATGCGGCCATCTCAGCAGAGATAAGCGGCGCCACCTATACCGATGAGGAGATAGCCGACAGCATCCGCACCGTGTGGAACCGCTACCATTACCTGCTCGACCCGCATGGGGCTTGCGGCTTCCGTGCGCTCTCCCAAGGCTTGCGGCCTGGAGAGTCGGGCATCTTCTTGGAGACGGCGCATCCGGCCAAGTTCAAGCAGACGGTGGAGCGGATTATCGGTGAGCCTGTTGAGGTGCCCGCCAAGTTGCAGGCCTTCATGCAAGGCAAGAAGCGAAGCCTGCCCATGCCCAAGGCATTCGAGGCGTTCAAGGCCTACTTGATGGCTTTGTAAGCTTGCGAACGCTTTTTTTTGCCGTTTTTCACAGATATAAACAGATAAAATGGGTGATAACTCCTTTTATTCACTATTTTTGCAGCACTTATAGTAAAAACAGGTACGTATGGCAATCTATCTATTTATGTTGGCGATCCTTGCTGAAGACGGCATGGGCAAGTTACAGACCCTTATACAGCAATTCATCACTTGGGCTGTAGGCGCCGGTGGAAACATTATCGGCGCGATTATCATATTCGTTGTCGGCCGTATCCTCATCAGCTTCCTGAAGAAGTTGACGGCCAAGCTGTTGGCCAAGAGGAAAGTGGATGCCAGCATACAAGGCTTCGTCAAGAGCTTGGTGAACATCCTCTTGACCGTCCTGCTCATTGTAGCCGTGGTGGGCAAGCTCGGTGTGGAGACCACCTCGTTCGCGGCTTTGCTGGCATCGGTAGGCGTGGCCGTAGGCATGGCCATGTCGGGCAACTTGCAGAACTTCGCCGGCGGGCTCATCATCCTGTTGTTCCGTCCCTACAGGGTAGGCGACTTCGTGGAAGGACAGGGCGTGTCGGGCACCGTGCGCGAGATACAGATTTTCCATACCATCCTCCTCACCCCCGACAACAAGGTGATTTACGTGCCCAACGGGGCGATGAGCAGCGGCAC
>JAJPYP010000098.1 GCA_021204885.1 Prevotellaceae bacterium | reverse complement strand
GCACCTCTTCGTGCGACACTTCGATGATTTTACCCTCTACGCCCAAGTCGGTGATAACGGATACGCCGAACACCTTGATGCCACAATGGTTGGCCACGATGACTTCGGGCACGGTAGACATGCCCACGGCATCGGCTCCCATCAAATGGAAGAGCCGGTATTCGGCAGGTGTCTCGAAGGTGGGGCCTTGGGTGCCGATGTAGACGCCGTGCTGCACTTTGATGCCTTTCTCGGCGGCTATGGCGTCGGCTTTGGCGATTAACGTCTTGTCGTAGGCTTCGCTCATGTCCGGGAAGCGGGGACCGTAGGGGATGTTCTTGCCACGCAACGGGTGTTCGGGGAAAAAGTTGATGTGGTCGGTGATAATCATCAAGTCGCCTATGGAGAACGCGGGGTTCGTGCCGCCGGCGGCATTGGAGACGAAAAGGGTCTTGATGCCGAGTTCGCGCATGACACGCACGGGGTAGGTGACCTCTTTCATGGAGTAGCCTTCATAGAAATGGAAGCGTCCCTGCATGGCCATGATGTCTTTGCTGCCGAGCTTGCCGAAGATGAGCTTCCCCTTGTGTCCCTCTACAGTGGAGACGGGAAAGTGGGGAATGTCGGCGTAGGCTATCTCGGTCTTACAGGTTATCTCGTCGGCCAAGCTGCCCAGTCCCGTGCCTAATATGATGGCGGTTTCAGGATGCGTGTGCATGCTGCTTCTTATGAAGGCGGCTGTCTCTTGGATTTGTTCTAACATAGTCTATGATGTTTTGGTTGAATATCTCCTGGTGGTTTTGCAATATCTCTATGTCGATGGGAAGCACGTAGATGTAGGGCTTCAGGGCATCGTCCAATTCGGGATGATGCAGCAGCCGGGTGGCGTCTTTCTCGGTGGTGATGATGAGTCGACGCCACTCCTCCATCTCGAAGAACAGTCGCTTCATCTGGTCCAAGTCGTGGTGGTTGAAGTGGTGATGGTCGTTGAAGCGCAGCAGGCGGACGTGGCGCGTGTAGGATTTCACTTCCCTAAGGAGCATGCGCGGTGAGGCGATGCCCGTTACGAGCAGCACTTGCTCGTCGCCCACTAACGGAGTGATGGCGTTGTGGGAATTGATGAGGTGTGGAAAGAGCGGTTGGAGCATGCGGTAGCGGTACTTGGAGAAGTACAGATGCTGGGAGGGGTTGAGCTGTAGCCGCTTGGCGATGAAGTTGAAGTCAGAGGGATTCATGCCGTCGGGGCATTTGGTCACGATGACGATATCGGCGCGGAACTTGCCCTCTTCGGGTTCCCTGAGCTTGCCGGCGGGCAACAACTCGTCGTCACAGATAAGGCGGTGGCAGTCGGTCAAGAGGATGCTAAGCCCTGCCTTGACGTAACGGTGCTGGAAAGCGTCGTCGAGCAATACGGCATCTACTTGGGGGTTCTCTAATTTGAGCAGCTCCTCTATACCGTGGCAACGGTTCTCGTCCACGGCCACGCGCATGCGTGGAAACTTGTACTTTATCTGGTAAGGTTCGTCGCCTATCGTGTGTACGTCACTTTTGGCCGTGGAGAGGATATAGCCTTTGGTGCGCCGCTTATAGCCCCTGCTCAGCGTGGCCACGTTGAGGCCATTGTTTTGCAGCAGTCGTATCAGATACTCCGTATAGGGAGTCTTGCCCGTGCCGCCCACGGCAAGGTTGCCCACGCAGATAACAGGCAGGTCGTAGCTCTTCTGGCGAAGCCAGTTCATATCGAAAAGCTTGTTGCGCAGACGTACCACCAACCCGTAAACCCAAGCGACGGGCATAAGCCAATGGTATATCTTGCCTGTCATCTGATATTCGGTTCAAATGGCAAGCGGGCCTGTATGGGGTCGTACTTGTCCATGTTCATCAATAGGTCGAAAGGCTGGTATATCTCTCCTATCTTACCTTTCAACAACTCCGATCGGGTGATGCCGCCAAAGAGGCTCATCAGGTTGTCCATAAGCCCTCGCTTGGCAGGATAGCTCTTGACGGTGTAGCTCTCCAAGCCGGCTCTTTCCGCTGCAATCTCCACGGCTTTCCCCATGCCGCCTATCTCGTCGACCAGTCCAATCTCCTTGGCCATGCTGCCGCTCCACACACGTCCTTGGGCTATCTTGTCCACCGCCTCCTTGGTCATGTCACGTCCCATTGAGCAACGTGTAAGGAAAAGGTCGTAACCGCGGTTGATGTATTGTTGCAGCAACGCTTTCTCCCCATCGTCCATGGGGCGGGTCATTTGACCGAAGTCGGCATAGCGGTTGGTCTTCACCACATCGAAGTCAAGGCCAATCTTGTCGGCCAATCCCTTGGCGTTGGGAAAGATGCCGTAGATGCCTATGGAGCCGGTGAGCGTGGTGGCTTCGGCCACGATGCAGTCGGCACCCGAGGAGATGTAATAACCGCCCGACGCGGCATAATCGCCCATGGATACCACTACCGGTTTCTCCTTTTTCAGCTCTTCTATGGCATACCATATCTGCTCGGCGCCGTAGGCACTGCCGCCCGGCGAGTTCACACGCAGCACGACGGCTTTGACGTGTTTGTTCTCTTTCAACTTGCGCAAGTCCTTGATTACTTTCTGGGAACTGATGCCCTCGTCGGTGGTATAGGAGGAGGCGAGGTCAAGCTCTCCGAAAGCGTAATAGACGGCGATGATGTCGCGGCTCTTGTCCTTTTTAGACCGGCTCTCCTTCACGCCCTTCATGTCTTCCAAATCCAAGAGGGGCAACTCTTTGTCCGCATCGAGCCCCACCATGGTTTTGAGGTAATCGCGCACGTCGGTCTGGTACATCAAGGTGTCCGCCAAGCCGCAA
>JAJPYP010000065.1 GCA_021204885.1 Prevotellaceae bacterium | reverse complement strand
AGGGTTTCCCCGGCTGGCATTGCGAATGCACGGCCATGGGCAAGAAATACTTGGGTTCCCATTTCGACATCCACGGTGGCGGCATGGATTTGGTATTCCCTCACCATGAGTGCGAAATCGCGCAATCGGTGGCCTCGCAAGGCGACGACATGGTACACTACTGGATGCACAACAACATGATTACCATTAACGGGCAGAAGATGGGCAAGTCATTGGGCAACTTTATCACCTTGGAGCAGTTCTTCAACGGTACACATGAGAACCTCTCGCAGGCCTATTCGCCCATGACTATCCGCTTCTTTATCCTGCAAGCCCACTACCGCAGCACGGTGGACTTCAGCAATGAAGCCCTGCAAGCCGCCGAGAAGGGGTTGGCACGGTTGATGGACGCGCTCAAAGGATTGGACAAGATCATGCCTTCGGACACTTGCACCGTCGAGGTGGAGCCGTTGCGCAGGAAGTGCTATGACGCGATGAACGACGACTTGAACTCTCCCATACTCATCGCCCACCTCTTCGATGGAGCCAAGATGGTGAACAACCTCCTTTCAGGCAAGGAGCGCATCACCGCCGAGTCACTCCAATCGCTTAAAGAGACACTTCGCCTTTTCTGCTTTGACATACTTGGCTTGAAAGAGGAGGGCAGTTCCAATGCTGCCCGCGAGGAGGCTTTCGGCAAGGCCGTTGACTTGCTCTTGGAGGAGCGCATGAAAGCCAAGGCCAACAAAGACTGGGCTACCAGCGACAAGATACGCGACGGCCTCACTGCCTTGGGGTTTGAAGTCAAAGACGGCAAGAGCGGCAGCGAGTGGAAATTGAACCGATAGCGGCAAGTGCTACTATAACAGGAAGCCGATGTTGACAATCCATACACCCGATGGCGGCACGGAGGTGCTGCTGCACACTTGTTGTGCACCTTGCTCCTCGGCCATCGTGGAGTGCCTGCTCTTTAACGGCATCCGTCCCACCCTCTTTTTCTATAACCCCAACATCTATCCGCTCGAGGAGTACTTGAAGCGGAAAGAGGAGACCGTTCGCTTCGCCCGCTTGAAAAGCCTCGATTTCATCGACGCTGATTATGACCACGCTGGGTGGAGAGCCGCTGTGAGAGGCTTGGAAGAGGCACCCGAGCGGGGAAGCCGCTGCTTGCAATGCTTCACCTTGCGGCTTATGGAAACGGCACGCTATGCCAGTGAATACGGCCCGCAGCTCTTTGCCACCACGTTGGCCTCCTCGCGTTGGAAAAGGCTGGACCAAGTGAACGAAGCGGGTAGGGCCGCATCGGCCCGCTATCCTGGAACCCTGTTTTGGGCGTGGAACTGGCGCAAGGGAGGCTTGCAGGAGTTACGGGGAAAGCTGTTGAAGGAGTATGGTTTCTATAACCAGCTTTATTGCGGTTGCGAGTTCAGCTTCCGGCAAGAATCCGCCGCTTCGGGCGCGGCAAATGGAGATAAGCCTGTCGCTTGATTTTTGTTACTTCGGCTTCTGTCTGACTTACCGGTACACCAACGTAGAGAGGTTTTCCGGCACGAAGAGTTCGTTGGATACATCCCAAAGCATTTCCGGTGTGAGTGCGTCGATGCGGCGGTAAACGGACTCGGGTGTCTCATGGATATTGTAGTGCAGGAAGGTTTTGGCCATACCCAAGACGTTGTTTTCGTTGTTGTCAGCCGCCACTCCTATCTGTCCTATCAGTTGCTTCTTGGCGGCGGCCAGCGTGGAGGCGCTCATCTTGTTCTCGCGTAGCCGGCCCAGCTCCTTCTCCACCAAATCGGCACAGCGGTGCAAGTCGGCCTCGTCACAACCGAAATAGATGCTGAAAGCGCCCGAATCCGTATAGCAGGTAAGATTCGACTCCACGTTATAGACCAAGCCCCGCCGTTCGCGCAACGAGAGGTTCAGGCGGCTGTTCATGCCGGGGCCTCCCAACACGTTGTTCAACAAATATAGGGCTGTGCGCTTTTCGTCACAAGCTTGGTAGCCACGACAACCAATCATCACGTGTACTTGGTGGGTCTCCTTATGCAACTCTTTCCGCATGGGGGTGTATGGAGGGGGAGGCAGCCTGCGGTTGTCCACGTCGATGACAGGCACATCGGCCAATATGCGTTCCGCCATACGGACAATCCGCTTGAAAGGGATGTTTCCCTGCACGAAGAACACCATGTTGCCTGGATGGTAGAAACGTGAGGCAAAGGCGGCGACATCCTCGCTGCGGAAACGTTTCAATCGCTCCGGGTCGCCCAATATGTTACGTCCCAAGGGATGTCCTTCGAAAAGCATTCCCTCGAAGTCGTCGAATATCAGCTCGGATGGGGTGTCTTCGTAAGACTGTATCTCGTCGATAATCACCTCCGTCTCGTGCGCCAACTCCCGCTCGGGAAAGGTGGCGTGAAACACGATGTCTGACAATAGTTCGAACGCACGGCTGAAATGCTCGACCAAGAACACCGAGTAGACCACCGTCTCCTCCTTGTTGGTGTAGGCATCCAGCTCGCCGCCCACATGCTCCATGCGGTTCAGAATATGCCACGCCTTGCGCTTGCGTGTCCCCTTAAAGATAAGGTGCTCCACGAAATGTGCCATGCCCGGCTCTTCCCAAGTCTCGTCGCGCGTGCCGGCATCCACGGCAAAGCCGCAATAGGCCACCTTCGAGAGCGTGGGCTCATGGATGACACGCAGTCCGCAAGGCAGGGTGTAAAGGTTGCATTTTCCCCGTTTTTCCCGTTCCGGTTGTTTCATTGCCCGTCTCAATCGTTTAGAGGCGACAAAAATACAACAAAAGCTATTGCCGTTTATGGAAAATTGCGGATATTTGCAA
>JAJPYP010000172.1 GCA_021204885.1 Prevotellaceae bacterium | reverse complement strand
CCGGCCCAAGGACACGCGCACCCCGGCACAGACCAACACCTTGCGGCACATCTTCGCCTGCTTGAAGTCGCTCTTCCCCGATGCCCTAATCTGCGGTCATCGCGACCTGCCCGGCACCACGCCCAAGGCCTGCCCCTGCTTGGATGCCGCCGCCGTGTTCGGCGACATCAGTTTCTAAAAGGATTGTATCAAGATGTGCTGAATAAAATGGAGACGAAAGCTTTCATATATCACAGAAACGTTATATATTTGCAGCCTAAAACCAATATGATGAACTGGAACGAGTTGAGGAAGAAAGCTGTAGAACATGGTTTTCTGCAAAGATAGGAGATTCAAAGTATCCATAGAAAAGCAGAGTGACGACACGTTGATGCGCCAATACAAGCGGGGCGGCACTTACATATCCGACCTTCAATTGAAGAAAATCGAAGACGGTATCCATGCCTTAGGCCGTGACTTCACCCATCTGAAACTTGTTTGATTTAGGCAAAGAGAGGTGCACGCTTCACTTGGGTGTAGAGTTCTATGAAACATCGGCCTTATCCTCTTCTTTAAAGCGGGCTGGTGGGCCATTTGCGAGGGCGTTCTCCTTTCTTTCGTTCCCTGCCACCCACGACCTGCTCTTGGGCAACTGGCCGAAAGCTTCTTGATGAAAAAGATAGGATTGACTGTCGGTTAGCCGTTGCGAATATCGTTTCTTTTACTTATCTTTGTATGTCCAATTCATTTATCCGCATCATGAAAAGCAACATTATCAAACACTGGGGCATCGCCGTGGCGATACTGTTATTGACCGCATTGCCTGCCGTGGCGCAATCGGCCGCCGATGGCGACATGGCGGCCCCGACAAGCTACACGCCTACGGATGAGAACATGGCCGCACGACAGGCGTTCCAAGACAACAAGTTCGGCATCTTCCTACATTGGGGCATCTACAGCATGACCGCCCAAGGCGAATGGTACATGAACCTGCACAATATCCACCGCGACGAGTATGCCAAGTTGGCCTCGGGCTTCTACCCCTCGCGCTTTGATGCCGCCGCTTGGGTAGCCGCCATCAAGGCATCGGGCGCCAAGTACATCTGCATCACCAGCCGCCACCACGATGGGTTCTCCATGTTCCACTCTGCCCAGTCGGACTACAACATCGTGGATGCCACTCCCTTCGGACGCGACATCTTGAAAGAGTTGGCCGACGAGTGCCACAAGCAGGGCATCAAGCTGCACATCTACTACTCGCTGCTCGACTGGCGGCGCGACGACTATCCCCAAGGCTATTCCGGCCACGGCACCGGCCGCCCTGAAGGACATGGCGACTGGGCAAGCTACTACGACTTCATGAACGACCAACTCACCGAACTGCTGACCGGTTACGGCCCTGTAGGTGCCATTTGGTTTGACGGCGTGTGGGACCAGCCGTCCGGTTTCGACTGGCAACTGCCCGGTCAATATGAGCTTATCCACCGGCTGCAACCTGCTTGCTTGGTGGCCAACAACCACCATATAAGCCCCATTGCCGGCGAGGATATACAGATCTTTGAACACGACTTGCCCGGCGAGAACAAGGCGGGCCTCTCCGGTCAGGATGTCAGTGCGCTTCCTTTGGAGACATGCGAGACGATGAACGAGTCATGGGGTTATGAGATTGAGGACACGAATTACAAGTCGGCCGATGACATCATCCGTTATCTTGTGCGTGCGGCCGGCAAGAACGCCAACTTGCTGCTGAACATCGGCCCGCAACCTGGCGGCGAGCTTCCCGCGGCTGCCTTGGAGCGCCTGCAAGCCGTGGGCAAATGGATGGAGAGCTATGGCGAGACCATCTACGGCACCCGTGGCGGCGATGTGCCCACCCATGCTTGGGGTGTCTCTACCCGTAAGGACAACCGCCTCTTCATCCACGTGCTCGATTGCCCGGATGCCGCCCTTTATCTGCCTCTTACCGCCAAGGTGACTGCCGCCAAACAGTTTATCGACGGTACGCCCATCGCCTTCAAGCAGGATAAGGAGGGCGTGTGGTTGAAGTTTCCCCGCATCCCCGACGAAGTGGATTACGTTGTGGAATTGACGCTGAAATAGGCTTTCATCCGGCAATTGCCTGTCGTTTTTGCGCTTTTTAACCAGAAGTTCAAAGTACACTTTGCATTCGTGAAAGTTTTGCTTGTTTTGCAAAGTATATTTTGTACTTTTGCAGAAACGATGGCAAGATGGAAGTTATAGAACGCCCTGCGTAGCCTGCAAGCTGAAGAGCGGTGCCAAATCATCGCCACCGGCAGCAATGCCTACATGTTTTCCTCGGAGTTGAGTACACGTTTGGCCGGACGGTACACCGAAATACCTATCCATAGCCTTACTTATGGAGAGTTCCTGCAATTCCATCGGTTAGAAGATACCGAGGGTAGTTTGCAAGCGTATTTGCGGGTGGGTGGGCTGCCCGGTCTGAAACATTTTGACCTGTCCGATGAAAGCCAAGTGCGCGACTACCTGCAAGGTGTGTACAACACCGTTATGCTGCGCGATGTGATTGCCCGCGAAAGCATCCGCAATGTGCCGTTCATAGAGAAATTGGCGGCATTCACGGCCGACAACGTGGGTAAACTCATCTCCAAGTATGTAGTCTCCATGGATCCCGTAAGCGGCGGCCTGCCCCAATACCCGGGTATCCGTCACCTGCATCTGCGCGAGTTCTTACGCATGGATTTAAAAGGGTAGCAATGCCTACAGCAACCGGTAATTCACCGCATGGTGAAGCGCCCCGACGGTATTCTCGGCACCGAGTTTCACGAAAAGGGCGCGTTTGCATGCCTTGATGGTGTCTACCGAT
>JAJPYP010000195.1 GCA_021204885.1 Prevotellaceae bacterium | reverse complement strand
GTATGACGCCCGACTCGATCATCTCGCGCAGCAGGTCGTTGCCTTCACGGGTACGTTCACCCACACCGGCGAATACGGAGAAACCGTGCTGTTTCTTGGCGATGTTGTTGATGAGCTCCTGGATGAGCACCGTCTTGCCCACGCCCGCGCCGCCGAACAGACCGATTTTACCGCCCTTGCTGTAAGGCTCCAGCAGGTCTATTACCTTGATGCCCGTATAGAGCACCTCCTGCACGGTGGTCAAGTCTTCAAACTTGGGAGGCTCGCGGTGGATGGAGCACGCGCCTTGGCGGTCAAGCTCCTTCATGCCGTCGATGGACTCACCCGTTACATTCATCAGGCGGCCTTTGATCTGGTTGCCCACAGGCATGGAGATAGGCCCCCCGAGGGGATAGACCTTCATGCCTCTCTGCAACCCGTCCGTACTGTCCATGGCGACGGTGCGCACGGTGTTCTCGCCGATGTGTTGTTGTACCTCTATTACCAGTCTCTTGCCCGCGCCTTTCCTTATTTCCAAGGCATCGTGGATGCTGGGCAGCGTGACGCCCGTTTCCGTCCCCTCGAAGAAGACATCCACTACCGGGCCGATAACTTGTGATATATGTCCGACAATCTGTGACATAAGCAGTGATTTTACTTATTTTTTATTAACTACGCAAAGATAAGAATAAAAGTTGTTTATTCGCATTTCCGACTGTTTAATTTGCACAAAAAAAGCACTTTTTTGTACAATTCCACGAGAAACCCCTTATATGCCCGTAACGGCCATGCCAAGCCGTCCGTCCACAGGTGAAGTCGGAAGCGGTTACGCTTGGTCAAGGCAGACGGCCGGCTCCGCTTGCACGCACCGTTCACGCCGCGTCTCCTCTTCCAAATTGTTGATGAAGAGCAACGCGCGGTTGGTCATGTTCACCTCGCTCACGCCGCTGTCGAAGTCCAAAGAGAGCAGGTTGATTTCGGGGAACACCTGCTTGATGCGTTTCTCTATGCCTTTGGATACGATGTGGTTGGCGATGCAGCCGAAGGGTTGCAGGCTCACCACGTTCCGCACCCCTTGGGCGGCGTAGGTCATGATCTCGGCGGGCAAGAGCCAGCCTTCGCCGAATTGCGCGTTCAGCGAGATGACCTTCCCGGCCGCCTGTGCCTGCCGGAAGATGTCGTGGAACGGAATGAAGTGTTGGAAGGCCGAAGCGATGCCGTTCACCTTGGCGATCTGCTTGCTGATGAGTTTGTAAAACAGATGGTACAGGAACTCGTAAGGCTCCCCTTTCTCGACGTGAGAGCGCGTGTTCACCTTGCGGTTCACGAAGCTCTGCATGAAGAAATCGGCCATGATGGGCGGTACCACCTCTATGTCGCGCCCGATGAGCCAGTCGATGATGTTCTTCTGTGCGAAAGGATTGAACTTCAAATAAATCTCTCCCACGACGCCCACTTTGGGACGCTCGATGTCGCGGCATATCCTGTTGAATTGCGCCGCCGCCCTTGCTATCGTGTCGAAAAGCGCTTTGGAACGGTGCTCGGCAATGAGCCGTTCCCCCTCGTTCAAGTAACAGGCTTTCAGCGTGGCCGCCTGTCCGGGTTCCTTCTCCCGCACTACCGAGGCATAGTAGAACTTGGCGATGGTGTCGCTGTAAAGGATGGCGCGGAACGCCACCGGAAGCATCTTCTTCCAGTTTATCTTCAAGCCCGGCAGCCCGCTGCCCGCCCCGTTGAAGGTGAGCGCGATGACCGGCACCTCACCGTATCCCGCATCGGAGAGCGCCTTCTTGATAAGCGCCACGTAGTTGCTCGCACGGCATTGGCCGCCCGTCTGGGTCATGGCCACCACGGTCTCTTTCGGGTCATACTTGCCGCTCTTGAAAGCCTTCACCACATCCCCCACAATGAGCGTGGCAGGGTAGCACACCTCGTTGTTGGCGTATTTCAATCCCCATTCGGCCGACTCCTCGTCGCTTAACCGCAAGTTGTCCACATCATAGCCCGCCACCTTCATGATGGCCGGGATAAGCGGCGATAGGAACGGCGTGAAATAGGGCACGATAATCTTCTTCGTCCGGTAAGCGTCGGCGGCGGCAGCAATCTCCACCCGTTCCGTCGCTGCCGAGGCATGCCTCCGTTCGCCCGCCAACTTCAGGCTCTCCACAAGCGAGCGCACCCTGAGCTTCATGGAGCCGATGTTGTTGATGTCGTCCATCTTCAGCAACGTCAAGGCTTTGCCGTGGCGAAGCAGCAAGTCGCGCACCCCGTCCGTCAAGAAAGCGTCAGGCCCGCAACCGAAGGAGGTCATCTCCACGAACTGCACCTCGTCTGCTTGCGCGGCACACCACTGCGCCGCTTTCAATATGCGGTTGGGATAGGCCCATTGCGCGAGAAAGTGCACGTCCTGTTCCACGGCAATCTCCTTGTCGCGCACGATGTCGTCGCTTATCACTTGTATGCCCATGTCGGCCAGCATGTCCGACACCTTGTGCTGTATCAACATGTCGGCGTGGTAAGGACGGCCCGCCAAGAGCACGGTGAGCATGCCCTTTTCGCGAGCTGCTTGCAGCAGCGCGTCGTTATACGCCGTTATCTCCTTTATATAGGCCTGCTGCGCCTGTTCGGCCTCGCGGAAAGCCTTCATAATGACGCTCTCGGCCACGCCTAACCCTTTCAAGTACTCCTTGCACTGTTTCAGCAACAAGGAGCGGTCCTTGAAGGTGATGGCGGGCGCGTCTATCGGCGTTCCCGTGGCCTGCACCCCTTTCACCACCTCGGCATAACCCGTCACGATGGGGCAGTTGTAGCTGTTCTGTTCCCCGGCCGCCTTCTCGAAGATGAC
>JAJPYP010000231.1 GCA_021204885.1 Prevotellaceae bacterium | reverse complement strand
TTGTACCCTAAGGAACGTATTCCTTGCACCCTGACTAATACATTCCGCGCACCCTGAAAAAAGCTTTCGTCTCACCCTATGGAAAGCCTTTCATCCGGTCGCTGCCAAGCTTTGTCAAATAATCCGCGTCACCCTACAAGGCACGGGATAAAAAACTTGCGTGAAAGCGCTTGCCATGCGGTTTATTTTCGTATCTTTGTAACCGAACCAAACCCTGATTCTAAATCTATATGGCGGATATAATCCCATTTATGAACCTTACCCCACGATTATCATGCAAACGATGACCCTTATCCCCGCACGGCTCGCCGCATTGCCGGCACTCGCCTTCACGCTGTTTATGGCCACGCCCGCCCTGCGGGCCATGCCCGTGCCGCAAACGCCCGAGGGGGCGCAAGCGGCGGTCACCATTCTGGGTGCCCGTCCCATCAATGCCACCACGGTGGAGGTGTTGCTCTCAGACCACGGCCGCATGGATTTCGACTTCTACAGCGACTGCATATTCCGTCTGTTCCAAGACCCTGAGAACCGTGGCGTGCGTGACCCGGAGGCCACGCCCCCTGCCCGCATCCTCACGGAGAACCCGCGCTTGCCCCTCTTTGCCTTGACGGTGGAGGCCGATGGCGACTACGTATCCATCTCCACCGAAAAGGTGAACATCCGCTTGGAGAAGGCCACCACGCTCTTTACGGTAACCGATTTGCAGACCGGCTCCACCGTGGCCAAGGAGCTCTCTCCAGTGGCTTTCGCCGACAGCACGGTAACGCTCACGCTGGCCGCCACCCCCGACGAATACTTCTATGGCGGAGGCGTGCAGAACGGCCGCTTTTCCCATAAAGGCCGCGCCATCGCCATCGAGAACCAGAACGAATGGGAGGATGGCGGGGTGGCCTCGCCAGCACCCTTCTATTGGTCAACCAAGGGGTACGGGCTGCTATGGCACACCTTCGCAAGGGGCGCTTACGACTTCGGCGCCGAAGCGCCCCTTGCGGTGAAGCTGACGCACCAATCCGTTTGGTTGGACGTATTCTTCATGGTGGCAAGCCGGCCGGAAGACCTCTTGTCTTGCTACTACCAACTCACGGGCAAGCCCGTGCTACTGCCCAAGTTCGGCTTCTACGAGGGCCACTTGAACGCCTACAACCGCGATTACTGGAAGGAGGACGAGGCGGGCATACTCTTTGAAGACGGCAAGCGCTACAAGGAGAGCGAGGAGGACAACGGCGGTGTCAAGGAGTCGCTCAACGGGGAGAAGGACAACTACCCGTTCTCGGCACGCGCGGTGATCGACCGCTACCGCGACCACGACATGCCGCTGGGCTGGCTGCTGCCCAACGACGGCTACGGTGCCGGTTACGGGCAGACCGGAACGCTTTTCGGAAACGTGCAGAACCTGCGTCAGTTGGGGCTGTATGCCCGTGAACATGGCGTCGAGATAGGCCTTTGGACACAGAGTGACTTGCATCCCAATCCCGAGGTGGAACCGCTCTTGCAGCGCGACATCGTGAGCGAGGTGCGCGACGGCTTGGTGCGGGTGTTGAAGACCGACGTGGCTTGGGTGGGCGACGGTTACTCCTTCGGGTTGAACGGCATCGCGGAGGTGGCGCGGCTCATGCCCTACTACGGCAACGACGCCCGTCCCTTTATCATCACCTTGGACGGATGGGCCGGCACGCAACGCTATGCGGGCGTGTGGACGGGCGACCAGAAGGGCGGCGAGTGGGAGTACATCCGCTTCCACATCCCCACTTATATCGGTGCGGGCCTGTCGGGACAACCCAACATCACCTCCGACATGGACGGCATATTCGGCGGAAAGAACCCCACGGTCAACACCCGCGACTTCCAATGGAAAGCCTTCACGCCCATGCAGCTCAACATGGACGGTTGGGGAGCCAACGAGAAGTATCCCCATGCCTTGGGCGAGCCGGCGGCCTCCATCAACCGCTTCTACTTGAAATTGAAGTCGCGGCTGTTGCCTTATACCTACAGCTATGCCAAGGCGGCCACGGAGGGGCTGCCGCTGATGCGGGCCATGTTCCTCGCTTATCCCGACGACTACACCTTGGGCACCGCCACCCGTTACCAATACCTGTATGGCGACGACTTCTTGGTGGCTCCCGTCTACAAGGAGACCTGTGCCGACGGGAACGGCAACGACGTGCGCGACTTGATTTACCTGCCCCAAGGGGAGTGGATAGACTATTTCAACGGCGACCTTTACCCGGGCGGGTGCGTCATCAGCGGCTTTGAGGCACCGCTTTGGAAGCTGCCGCTCTTCGTGAGGCGTGGGGCCATCATCCCGATGAACAACCCGAACAACAACGTCTCCGAGATAGACCGCTCGCGTCGCATCTTCGAACTCTATCCCTGCGGACACTCCACGATGGAGGTGTACGACGACGACGGGGTGACCGATGCCTATCTATCGGGAGCGTGCGCCACCACGCTCGTCGAGACCGATGTGGATGCAAAAGGGTTGCTCACGGTAACCATCCACCCCACGCAAGGCACGTTCGAGGGGATGGTCAAGGAGCAAGCCACCGAGCTGCTTGTCAACGTGACCGAAGAGCCGCAAGCCCTGTCGGTATGGATAGGCGGCAAGCGTGTCAAGATAGCCAAGGCAGCCTCTTTGGAAGCGGTAGAAAGCGGCGAGAACGTATTCTTCTATGAGGCCGCGCCCAACTTGAACCGCTTTGCCACGCCGGGCAGTGAGTTCAGTCAGGTGGGCATCATCAAGAACCCGCAACTGCACGTGAAGTTGGCCGCCGTAGACATCACCGCCCAAGAGGTGGTGGTACAAGTGAAAGGCTACCGCTTCGACCCGCCTGTGAACAGACGTGTAACCGTAGTTCCCCAGGCCGAAGCGTTGCAGGAGATGGCCACACAGGAGGCCGAAGAGGCGGAAGACGGATAATTCCCTTTACTGCAAGTCGGCGCGAGTGGCCTCTCCCTTCCAAATGGCCAACACCTTCCTGCGGATGGCTGTCACGTTCAGCAGGGAGACGATGAGGAAGAGCACGGCACCCGTTACGAGGCAGGGCAGCACGGTGCCTTTCTCCATCTGCGGGAAGAGTGCTTGGAGCAGGTCGAGGTACTGCCCGCGAATCCAAAACACGGCGATGTAGGAGAGCGCGAGCACAAGCAAGTTCACCCCTACGGTGAGCAGCGTGTAGGGCAACGCCACTTGTGCGGGGGTGTGTCCTAAGAGGAGCAGGTTCTCCAACTTCACCGTGTTCTTCTGCAACAGCAGGAAGATGCTCAGCATGAGGATATAGAAAGAGAGGATGCTGATGACCAATCCCACGCCCATGATGATGCCCGTGACCATGCGCAGGAAGTAGGTGGTCTTGCCTGCATCCAAGCCCTCGCCTTCGGTCTCGTAATGGTGGCGGCGGTAGTAGTCGGTAATGGCGGTGTCGGTGAGGTTCTTCACTTCCACGATGAGCCGTGAGGGAGCCGCTTGCTTGCCCGGCGCATACGTGCGGTTGGCCCAGTCCATGAACGACTGGGGCACCAAGATGGTGTTCAGGCGGTTGGAGAAGCCCACGATGGTGCCTTTGAAACTGTCCGAGGCACCGTTCCCACGGATACGGATATCCATCTGTATCATGCTCATCACCCCTTCAGAAAGCTTGGGCAGGCTGCGGCTCTGCGCGAAACCGAAGTTGTAGAGGTTCAAGTAGGTGCGGGGAATGATGATGGGTATCACCTGCGATCCCTCCTCATAGTGCCACTTGTCTGAACTGACATCGACATACTCGTCGGGCACCGACTCGAAGAAGAGCTCCGTGGAGAGGTTGATGCCGCTCATGCCCATGCCGGCCGATACCTTGAAGAGCGACGGGGTGAAGGCACCCACACTGCCGGCAAAGGGTTGCGAGGCTATCGATTCAATCTCTCCCTTGGTGAAGGTGTTGTTCTTGCCGGTAAGTCCGCCTAATGTGCTCACACGCTTGGTGGTGATGAGGTAATCGCGCTTCATGAAGCTGTCGCCCCGCGTGAACACGGGGATAACGTCACGGTAGAACTGCACGCCCGACAGCACGATGGCCATGCCCACGAGGTTGGCCAAGAAGAAACCGGCCAACTGGCCGATGCTCACGTGGCGGCGAAGGAGTTTCCATATAAGGCTGTTCATTGTCTTTTCCGGTTACAGTGGGTGCATATCAAGGTTAAAGTCGCAGGGTCTCGTCGTAGGCCAAGGGAATGTGCTTGCCGATGGAAGTCACCACGATGCCCGCGCCTTGCCGACCGGCCTCCTCGGTGAGCAGCCGGCCCATCAAGGTGCCGTTGCCGTCGTCCAAATGGCTGACGGGCTCGTCGAGGAAGATAAAGTCGAAGGGCTGGCACAGGCAGCGGATGAAGGCCACCCGTTGCTGCTGTCCGTAGGAGAGCTTGCCCGCTTGCTCCTTGGCTTTGTCGGCAATGCCCAAGGCCTCTAACATGGCCGTGATCTCGCTGTCTGTCTTGTGCTTGGTCAGGCGGTTCTTCAGGCGGATGTTCTCCATGACGGTAAGCTCGGGGAAGAGGCGCAACTCTTGGAAGAGCAGGCTGAGCGAGGCTTTCCGCACCCTGGTCCACTCCTTGATGGAGAGCGTGCGGATGTCGCGCCCGTCGAAGCTGACAGTACCTTCGTAATCGCGCCGGTAACCGTAGATGTAGCTGCAAAGCGAGGACTTCCCCGTGCCCGAAGCCGCTTCGACAAGGTAGCGTTTCCCTTTGGTGAAGGCCACCTCGCGCAGCCATACGTCGGAAGCGAGCGTCTCCTTGCGGGCCGAGAAGACGTGCGGCAGGGTTTGTTGCAAGCTGATTTGCTTCATGGTGCAGGGGCGATAGGGTTAGAGGTCAAGGTCTTGCAGCAGGTCGCCGAAGGTGGCCACGGCGAAGTCTATTATCTGTTTCAAGGCGTTGCCGCTCTTTTCGTTCAAGGCAAGGGTGAAGTTGATGCGGCTCGCGTCGCCCCGCAGGTTCAGCGACTCTATCTGCTGGATGGCCTCGTAGATGGCGGTTATCTGGGGGGAGTCGGTGAATTGCATCAGGATGCGCAGGTTGCTCAGCGTGACAATCTCGTCGCTTGTCAGGGTGATGTTGAAAGGCACGGCGCTTTTAATGGCACCGATGGCCGCTTGCAGCTCGCGGGTGTTCTTGGGGTGGAAGGGCTGGTTGCTCTCGCCCGTCTCGCCTTCGAAATCGGCTTGCTGCAACGTGGCGTAGGCGTATCCGTTCTCGAAGAGCAGGTAACCCAAGAGCTGGGTGCCTTGCGGCCAGTTGAAGAGGGTGCGCACGTTCATGGGCAACGTGTTGGGGGTGGCCAAGAGGCGGATGTCTCCTTTCTGCTTCGTCATCTTGGTGAAGTAGTCGTTGCTGCAATAGCTCTTCTGGGCAGGCTGCGTCATCAGTTCGGTAATGGCGGGCTGCAGCTTTTCCAACTGGGCGGTGCTGCCGCCGAGTACCGTCAACAAGGTGCCGTCGTTATAGGCTAAGAGGATGGCTCCGTCCAAACAACTCACTGCCTCATAGCTGTCGACTTTGAGCGGCTCCGTGCAGATCTCCTCCTTGACGAGCGTCTCCATCAAGGCCTTGAATTGCGTGAGGTCGGTTATCTTCAAGGTGGCGGCAAAGGAGTGCAACGAGGGCGCGTCGAACACGTAGACGGGTGCGCTCCAGTCGATGCCCGATTGGGAGGGGTCATCCCAAAGGGCACGCAACTCTTCGGCCAAGCCGGTTGTGGTCTCGTCGGCCAACAAGGTGAAGAACTGCTGCACGATGGCCGCGTTCCCGCCCTCCTTCAACCCCGCCTTTGTGGCAAGGTTGTCCAAGTAGAGTGCCGCCACTTCCGTGGTATTGGCGGGAATGACCTGCGTGTATTCCGTTTTTACGGTCTTTTGTGGGGTACATGCCCAGAGCAGTGCCATGCCTGTAGCCACGGGCAACAAACGAAGGAGTGAATGCTTTTTCATATCGTCAATTTATTGGTTATACATGTTTAAGATGTGGCAGGCCACGAGTGCCGCCGTTTCGGTGCGCAGGCGGGAACGTCCCAAGCTCACGGGCTGGAAGCCTGCGGCGAGTGCCGCCGTCACCTCTTCCTCACTGAAATCGCCTTCGGGACCGATGAGCGCCAAGGCGTCTTCGCCCGGCCGGATACACGTCTGCAAGAGCGGTTTCTCCCCTTCATGGCAATGGGCGATGAACAGTTGTCCCTGGAAAGGCCGGCGCAGGAAGGTGTCAAGCGGTATCATGCCGTTCAGCCGTGGCAAGCGGGCTTTGAGCGACTGCTTGGCGGCGGCGACGAGTATCTTCAAGATGCGTTCCTCCTTGATGCCATGACGTTCAGAGAAGCGGCAATCCAAGAAGGTAAGCTCGTCTACCCCTATTTCGGTGGCCTTCTCGGCAAACCACTCCATGCGCTCCATGTTCTTGGTGGGCGCCAAGGCAACGTGCAGGTGGCCTCTCCAAAGCGGTGCTTGCGGCAGCCGCTCCAATACGTTCACGGTGCAACGCTTGGCGGCAGCTTCGGCGATGGCGGCACGGTAGAAGTTGCCGCGTCCGTCGGTGAGCGTCACCTCGTCGCCACATTGCAGGCGCAACACGCGCACGGCATGGACGGCCTCTTCTTGCGGCAGCGCGTTACAGGTCTCTATGTCGGGGGTATAGAAAAGGCGCATCCGTGGCAGGTTTCAATGGGTCTGTTGGTTGATGCGGTCGCGCAACTTGGCGGCCTGTTCATAGTTCTCCTCCTCGATGGCCTGCTTCAAGGCCGATTGCAAGGCCTCCATGTCGGCTTCGGGGAAAGGGTTGCCGGCCACCGTGGGCTTCTCACCCTCTTTGTCGGCTGCCGTGAGGTGCTCTTCGCGCAAGCACTCCGCATCGAGTATCTCCTCGTCGATGAAGATGGGGGCCGAAAGGCGCAGGGCCAATATGATGGCGTCGCTGGTGCGGGCGTCGATGCGCAGCATCTCTTCCTTGGTCTTCAAGAAGAGGTAGGCGAAAAAGATACCGTTCTCCACCTTGTAGATGAGCACGTGCGTGAGCTTTGCCCCAACCGCCTCGATGACCGAGGCGAAGAGCTGGTGGGTGAGCGGCCGCGGGGGACGGATCTCTTTCAAGGAAATCATGAGGGCTTGTACTTCACCCGCCCCGATAATGATGGGAAGCCGGCGGTCTCCGCCCACTTCACCCAACAACAAGGCGTAGGCTCCGGCTTGGATTTGGCTGTTGGATACGCTCAATACTTCTAATGCTACGTTTTTCTTGTCCATTGCTTGCTTACTCGCTTGTGCGCGATAGTTTATAGGGTTGAAAGTCATATTTGAATAGCCATGCGAAAAGGATACCTGTAATGAGGGCGAATGCGGCGAAGATATACCACACGCTCGACCAGTCGCCCACGGTGTAGAAGATGTCGCCCACCTTGAGCGGATGGGTGAAACGGCTCACCACCGCTTGGGCCGAGAGCGTGCCTATGGTGGCGCCTAATCCGTTGGTCATCAGCACGAAAAGCCCTTGTGCGCTGGAACGTATCGACTTGTCCGTCTGCCTGTTCACGAAAAGCGAGCCGGATATGTTGAAGAAGTCGAATGCCACGCCATAGACAATCATGGAGAGGATGAACATCCACACGCCGCCACCCGGATTGCCCGCGCCGAAGAGCGCGAAGCGCAGCACCCAAGCCGTCATGGCTATCAGAATGACCCGCTTGATGCCGAACCGTTTCAGGAAGAACGGGATGAGCAAGATGCAGAAGGTCTCCGAGATTTGTGACAGCGATATGAGGATATTGGCATGACGCACGCCGAAGGTGCCGGCATACGCCGCATCGCTGCCGAAGCTGCTGATGAAGGGGTTGGCAAACCCGTTGGTTATCTGCAAGGAGATGCCCAACAGGAAGCAGAAGAGGAAGAATACCGCCATCTGCCGCTCCTTGAAGAGCGTGAAGGCACGGATACCTAAGGCATCCACCAGCGACTTCGAGGCCTTGCCCCTGTTGACAGGGCAGTGGGGCAATGTCAGCGCATAGAGGGCATAGACCACGCCCACGATGGCATACACGAAGAACTGTCCATAACCCTTTTGCAGCCCGAGCAAGTCGACCGCCCACATGGAACAGATGAAGCCGACGGTGCCGAAGATGCGGATGGAAGGAAAGGTGGAGACAGGGTCCAGACCGGTCTTTTCCAACGCGGCGTAGGCCACCGAGTTGGAGAGCGCCAAGGTGGGCATATAGAAGCCCACGCCCAAGGCATAGAGCGTGAAGAGCGGGCCGAAAGCCACGTCGGCTCCCTGTGTCATGCCGTAAAAACCGGCCAGCGCCATCGAGACGGCTGAGATGAAATGGCATAGACCCAACAGCCGCTCGGCAGGTATCAGGCGGTCGGCGATGATGCCCATCAGGGCGGGCATGAACAGGGAGGCAATGCCTTGCATGGCGTAGAAGAGGCCGATGCGTCCCCCCAAGCCTACACTGACCAAGTAGCTTCCCAAGGAGGTGAGGTAGGTACCCCACACGGCAAATTGCAGGAAGCTCATGACGACCAACCTCAGCTTGATGCCCGTAACATTCGGATTATGCGTGATGCCTTGCACTGACTATACTGTTGATTGATGCAAATGTAGAGAAATTTCCCCAATAAGCAGTGTGGAAAGCGGTAAAAAAAGGGATGGGTATATAAAAAAAGAAGGCTATCTATCCCAGACAGCCAACCTTCTTAACCTTAAATCTAATACCATGAAAAACACTTTGCAAAGGTATGGCTTTTATGTTATACAGCATAATAATCTATCTGTTTTCTGCATTTTATTAGCTATCTTTAACCCTTGAAGCCCTGAAACGGCCTCCCAACCTACTCTACATAGAGTACCAGCCCCTTGAGATACTCCCCTTCGGGGTGGTAGATGTTCACGGGGTGGTCGGCCGGTTGGGTGAGTTGGTGCAGGATGCGCACGCGCCGTCCCGACAGGGCGGCAGCCGTGAATACGGAGGTGCGGAAGTTCTCCTTGGTCACCGCTTGCGAGCAGGAGAAGGTGAAGAGTATGCCTCCCGGCTTGATCTTCTCGAACGCCTTGGCATTGAGCTTGCGGTATCCCTGCAAGGCGTTGTGCAAGGCGTCGCGGTGCTTGGCGAAAGCGGGCGGGTCGAGCACGATGAGGTCGTAGTCGCTGCCCATGCGGTCCAAGTATTTGAAAGCGTCTTCGGCGAAAGCGACATGGCGGTCGTCGCCGGGGAAGTTCAAGGCGACATTCTCGTTGGTCAAGTCGATGGCTTTGGACGAACTGTCCACGGAGTGCACCAAGCGGGCGCCGCCACGCAAGGCATAGACCGAGAAGCCGCCCGTGTAGCAGAACATGTTCAGCACGCCGCGCCCTTTGGAATAACGCTCCAAGAGCAGGCGGTTCTCGCGTTGGTCGATGAAGAAGCCCGTCTTCTGCCCTTTGAGCCAGTCTATGTGGAACTTCAAGCCATACTCCATGGCGATGTTGTCCTTGCCGCCACCCACGAGAAAGCCGTCTTCGGGGTAGAGCCCGGCCTTGAAGGGCAGGGTAGTCTCCGATTTGTAATAGATGTCGGTCACTTCTCCTTCCATCACTTTGAGAAGCGCCTCCACGATGTGCATCCGCTCCAAGTGCATGCCTACGGAGTGGGCTTGCATCACCGCCGTGTGTCCGTATATGTCGATGACTAATCCCGGCAAGTTGTCGCCCTCGCCGTGTACCAAGCGGTAGGTATCGTTCCGGGGATGGCCGGCGACACCGATGCTGCGGCGCAAGTCGCGGGCAATGCGCAGCTTCCTTTCCCAAAAAGTGTCGTCAATGGCCTCCTCCTCTTGGAAGCTGAGTATGCGCACGGCGATGCTGCCTATCTGGAAGTGTCCTTTGGCCAAGAACTCGCCGTGGAAAGTGCGCACCGTCACGAGTTCCCCCTCTTCGGGCTTCCCCTCCATCCGCGCGATGGCACCGGAAAAGACCCACGGGTGGAACCGTTTCAACGACTCCTCCTTACCGGGTTTCAAGTAAATGTCACGTATCATATATATAATAGGTAGGTACGGTCAGACTTCGGGCGCGGGAGTCTCTTTCTCCGGCTCCTCTTCTATACTATAATCGCCCGTTTGTTTCAACTCCTCGAGCAGGTGGTAGATGTTCAGGCAAGCCCAAGCATCGGTCGCCGCATACAGCTGTTGGGCCTGCGTCAACGTCTCGGCCTCCCAATTGGAGAGCTGCTGGGTCTTGGCGATTTTCCGGCCGAACAGGTTGGCGTAAATCTTCTGCAAGCTCATGTCCTTGATACCGAAAGGCCGCACGAACTCCTGCAACTCCACCACCGAATGCGGGGTGAAGGGAGCGCGTTTGTGCAGCATGTTGAAGTCGTCGCGCAAGGAGAGGCCCACTTTGGTGATGTGTGGATTCTCCAACAACCCGATGACCGGCAACGTCAGTCCCATCAGGTTGAGGCGGAAGAGAAAACAGTGTGTATCGGTCGATACTTGCAGCAAGGCCACCTTGTACAGCACCCCTTTCGTGAAAGAGGGACGGGTCTCGCTGTCTATGCCCAGTAGCGGGAAGGTCTTCAAGTAAGCCGCCGCACGCTCCGCCTCTTGCGGGGTTTGCAACAGGTGTATCTTGCCGGGAAAGGTCACTGCCGGCATCTCCTTTATCGTCTCCTTGTCGATGGTCCTCTTTATCAGCATCATTTCAAATCCATTTGCCCGGTTCCCTCTGCCTCGTCGGCCTCCTCGTCGGTCGCGCCCTCGGCATACCGCACGCTGTGCAGGGCACGCAGCGTGTTCACCAATTTCTGCCCCCAATGCAGGCGGAAATTCTCTTGGCAGATGGCCAGCGCGTCGTGCATCGTCTGGTTCAACCCCAATTGGAATACGAAGATGAAGTCCTTGATGTCTTGGTAGATGTCGGCCAAGCTCTCGGAGATATAGCCGGTTATGGGTTGGTCGCTGTAGTGCATCTCCTCGACGAACACCTCGAGGTAGTCGTCCTTGTCGGCTAAAATGTCGCGAAGGTTCATGCGAAGCACTTCGTACACCTCCTCGGTGACGTAACTCTCGGGAGCCTCCTCGCCCGTCACCACGCAGGGCGGCAATAAGGTGGCTTTCAGGTAGAGCAGGGGCAGCACCTTCAACATCGTGTCCACGAACTTGGCGCGGCCGGTCCCCTCGGCCTGCTCCAATAATTTGCAGAACTCGGCGGCTACCGTGACGAACTCCACCACGTTTCGGTCGAATATCACTTGACTGTCTTTTTCCATGCTGCTCAAGAAGCGTTGTTTTTCATCTACAAAGATAGGGCATATTCACTGACTTCTTCCCCTAAAAAAACAAAAAAACGCTTTGCACGCTCTTTAATGTTCTGTATCTTTGCGACATACAGGCGGAATACATCGCCTTACCCGTCAATCCCTTTTTACCGTCAAGAAATGAATATCGAATCATTCAGAGCCTTTTGCCTCTCCTTGCCGGGCGTGCAAGAGAAGATGCCCTTCGGGAAAGCCACTTCCGAATATGACCGCAACCTGCTTGTTTTCCACGTTTGCGACAAGTGGTTCTGCTTTGTCAACATCGACAGCTTCGACTTCTGCGACATCAAGTGTCCCACAGACCAAATCGAGGAGCTTTGCGTGCGATACGACGGCGTGCGTCCCGGCTACCACATGAACAAAAAGCACTGGATAAGCGTTTGTTTCAACCTCGACGTGCCCGACCGCATGATTCGTGAACTTGTCCTTCAGTCATACCAAGAAGTCGTTGCCTCGCTACCCAAACGTCTGCGCGAAGCCTTGCCCGCCGTGTCCGCAAACGAGGTAGAAGATTGAATAACAATACCAGCGATCACTCTCCTTATCCGTTATAACCTTTAAAACAGAAAAAACGCCACTTATACGAGGAATTATCCTGTTTTTCATTTATTTTTGTCCTACAAATAAAGCATGAGTTCCATCTGATAAAAACCGCGGATTATGATACTGAACGAAAGAGACAGCCGCCACGAACAAGTCTTGGGCGTGGCCCGGCAAATGATGACGGCGGCACGTACCGCCCCCAAAGGCAAAGGGTTGGACATCATCGAAGTGGCCATGGTGACGGACGCCAACATCGTCATCCTTTCCGATGCCATGAAAGAAATCGCCGAAGAGTCGGGCATGAAGTTCTTCCTGCGCGATGCCGAGAACATTCTCTCGGCCGAGTGCATCGTGCTCATAGGTACCCGCCAGCAGGCCCAAGGCTTGAACTGCAGCCATTGCGGCTACAACACTTGCGAGGCGCGTGAACCCGGTGTTCCCTGTGCCATCAATGCCGTGGATGTGGGTATCGCCATCGGCTCGGCCTGTGCCACCGCCGCCGACCACCGCGTCGACACCCGCGTGCTCTTCTCCGCCGGCTTGGCCGCCCAACGCCTCAACTGGCTTGAAGATTGCACCCTTGTCTTCGCCATCCCCGTGAGCGCCTCCTCCAAAAACCCGTTCTTCGACAGGAAGCCGAAAGAGCCGGTCGCTTGAACGCCGTGCGGTGATTCACGCCCTTGCGGCAAGGGAAAGGCATGCGTTTAAATGTGGAAGATAAAGACATCTTCCATCGCTTTCCCACCCATCCAATTGTCTCTGAAAGATAAAGTCGCATTGTTCCGCAGTCTCTTTAAAGGTCGTGATGATGTCTTTGCCCGTAGATGGTATAACAATGCGACGGGGAGAGGTGGTTATCAACCGGTGTGTGAGAATGAATGGCGGAAAGGAATATGTGACAAGAAAGCACATAAGTGTGCCGATTGCCCCAACCGGAACTTCACGCCCTTAAGCGATATGGACATATACCGTCATCTGGAAGGCAAGGATGAGAACGGCTGTGACGTAATCGGGCTTTATACTATTATGCCCGACAATCTTTGCACGTTTTTATGCGCGGACTTTGACGACAAGTCTTGCAGGCATGGCTTCCAAAATGATGTATGCGCCTTTGCCGGAGTATGAAAAAGATTGGGAAGTACCTTATTCTATAGAACGCTCACGTTCGGGCAACGGGGCGCATGTATGGATTTTCTTTGAAACGCCGATACCTGCCATTAAGGCTCGCAGGTTAGGCAATGCTATACTGACAGAAGCGATGGATCGCGACGGACGGTTGTCTTTCAACTCGTATGACCGTTTCTTTCCTAATCAAGACGTTCTACCAGAAGGCGGATTCGGTAATCTTATCGCTTTACCCTTGCAAGGAAAGGCACGCCGTATGTGCAACAGTGTCTTTGTAGATGATGATTTCCTTCCCTATCAAGACCAATGGTCTTATCTACATCAAATTAAAAAGGTAGACGAACATACTGTTGATGTTATTCTTTCCTTGCATAAAACCGATGATTTCAGCAATCTGACAACATCTTCTGACACGAAGCCCTGGATGACTCCAATTCCACAGCAAATCACGGCAAAAGATTTTATCGGTACCATAGAAATAACCAAAGCGGACAAAATATATATTCCACTAAAATCTGTTTCAAGTAAGGTTATCAACCATCTCAAGCGGATTGCCTCATTCAAAAACCCTGAATTTTATGGCAAACAAGCCATGCGCTTTTCAACCTATTCGCCACCATGTTTCATCCGTTACCTTTGAAAAGATACTGAAATGTGTCAGGTCGCGGTATGTTTATGGATTGACGGCTACTCCTATACGTAAAGACGGGCATCAACCGATAATCTTCATGCAATGCGGACCTATACGCTTCACTGCCGATGCGAAGAGCCAAATCGAGAATCAATCGTTCCGACGTTACCTTATACCGAGGTTTACTTCATTCCGTTCTATGGGTGACAAGAAGCAATCATTCGCTTCATTGACTCTTGAACTCTCAGAAGATGAATTACGTAACAAGATGATTGTGGAAGATGTAAACACGGTGCTCTCTTCAGGAAGAACGCCGATTATACTTACCGCCCGCACGTCTCATGTAGGGTATCTTTGCAAATTGCTTTTGCAACAAGTGAAGAACGTGGTCTCGCTGACAGGTTCCGCTACCGCCAAAGAAAAGCAAGAAGTGCTGAAACGCCTGTCTGCCATCCCCGATAATGAACCGTTGGTAATTGTCGCGACCGGCAAGTATGTCGGAGAGGGATTTGACTGCCCGCGCCTTGATACGCTGTTTCTTGCATTACCTGTTTCATGGAAAGGTCTTGTAGCACAGTATGCAGGGCGTTTGCATCGGGAACATGAAAATAAAAAAGATGTCCGCATCTATGATTACATTGACATTCACGAACCGCTATGCGAAAACATGTTTCACAAACGTATGAGGGGATATACTTCCATCGGTTATAAGATACTTGAAAAGAGTTCTCCATCCCTTTTCGATGATTTCCGTGACCTTGAACTTTCCAATACAGAAGGACAGATATTCAATGGAAAGACATTCTACTATCCATTCTGTAAAACAGTGTCCGAAGCAAAGCGAAGCATTGTCATATCCTCTCCAAGTTTATTGCCAATTGGTCGTCATTCGCTTCTTACACTGCTCAAAGAGTTGTCTGGCAATGGCATAGAGGTCAGGATCTTTACAGGTGCGAATGAGAAGCAGGCAAACTATATGATTAAACAAGGGCTTTCTGTTACAGTCACATCAACACTTACTCTATGTTGCTGTATCATTGACAAGTCTATAGCATGGTACGGCAGTATCCATATTTTAGGATACACATCTGAAAAGGATAACATCATTAAAGTAATCGATTCAAAACTTTCCAACGAATTGATAGGAGTAGTTATGAACTGATGTACGAATACAAGAAGTCCATCAGGCGTATATCTCCCCTTGTGGTGCATAGGAACGAACCATGAATAAGGATATCCCGAACTCGAGTAGAATATACCCACACCGCAAGCGGCGGCAAGGCTCATCAAGGAGTACTTGGGCGAGCCCGACGTGCAGACGTGAACGCCCGTGGCATTTTAAAAATCGACCGGCTGTTTCGCACCGATTCCGCACTTGTACAAGCAAAGGGTGCTTGCTTGTACAAGCAA
>JAJPYP010000118.1 GCA_021204885.1 Prevotellaceae bacterium | reverse complement strand
GCAATGGGAGAAGTCCAGTCCCTCGGCTCCTACATATTGCAGCACAGGCAGCAGGCGGATGGTCTTATGCAGCCACCCTTTCTCTTCGTCGCTGAAAACGCCGTTGGCGCGTCCTTGGGCAATGGCGTCGAAGAGCGACGTGTCTCCTAAATCTTCTTGCAGATAGAGGGTATCATCCGCCGAGCGTATTACCACTTGGGGCACCGGGAGTCCTTTCTCGAAGAAGTGCGCGTCAAGGTAAAAAAAAGCTTGGTTCTCTTCCACTTGTGTGCCATAGACGCCAATCAGCGAAGGTGTTCCTTGCAGGCGGAAATACCTGCGGTTGGAGCCTGAAAGGGGAAACGCGACCACCTGTTCAGGCTCATGGCCGGTGAAGTCGTTATACAGCCGGGCGAGTTTGGCGCCCGTATCGGAATGGTCTGTGATAAGTGTTGTCATGTCATTCAATTATCAGTCAAACAGCCGCCATATATCCGTCTCTCCCCAATAGAGGTGGGTATAGCTGGCAAGCAGGTTTTTATAGCGGAATATGGGGGTGTCCACGGGTTCTCCTACAGCATTGTACACGGCCGCCACACTCGGGGGAAGCAATTCCCGTTCTTGTGGCAAGAAACGGGTGTAGTGGAATTCGTGTCCATGCAGTGGTAGCCCGTTGTAAGTGAACTTACGGTAACCTAAGCTCAAACGGCGGTGCGCTTTCAGGTTGGATACGGCAAAGGGAAAGAGGTGTGCCATGGGCAGGAAGGTCTCTCCGTCTTGGTCTTCGTTACAGATGCCTCGCGCAAGGTAAATCATGCCTCCGCACTCGGCCAGCGCCTTGCCTCCACGTTCAATGTATTCCCTGATGGAAGCCATGGTACCAGTGGCTTGGGCCAATGCCTTGGCATGCCGCTCCGGGTAACCGCCAGGCAGGTAGAGCAACCTTGTCTCTTCGGGAATGGAGAAGTCATGTTCCGGGTCGAAGAACAGTACACGTCCCATGCCGTGCAGGATGTCCAAATGCTCTTGATAGATAAAGGAGAAGGAGTCTTGGTTGCGAGCCACGAGAATGAGGGGCGCGTCTTGATCATCCGTTTTTTCTTCCGTGTCGACAATGGGGAAAGGTCGGGTGGTCTCCTCCAACAAACGGTCTGTCTCCATATATCTTTCCAATAGGTCGACAAGCGTCTCCAGGGCTTCCTTGCTTTCAGGTTGGCTGAAATCAAGCCCCAAGTAGCGGGATGGCCGTTCTAAAAGCGCTTCCTTGGGAAGATAGCCGTAGCAGGAGAGGTGCAGGTCGTCACATACTTGTCGCAGCATGCGGTAATGACGCGGCGAGCTCACGCGATTGAAGATGACTCCGGCTACATGTACGTCGGGGCGGAAACGGGTGAAGCCCGCAAGCAAGGGAGCCATGGAGTAGGCGGTCGACTTCGCGTCTACCACCAATACTGTCGGTACGTCCAAGACGCGGGCGATGTCGGCCGAAGATCCACGGTCACGGTCATACCCGTCGAACATGCCCATCATGCCCTCGATAATACAGGCATCGGCTTCACGGCCGTAAACGGCATATAGTCGCTTGACGTGTGGTTCGCAGGCCATGAAAGTATCCAAGTTGACGGAAGGGCGGCCGCACACTGCCCGGTGGTATTTGGTGTCGATGTAATCGGGCCCGCACTTGAAAGGTTGGACCTTCCATCCTCTTTTAGCCAGCAGTGCCATCAATCCACGGCTCACGGTGGTCTTTCCCGCGCCCGAGGCGGGTGCGGCTATCAAACATTGCGGTTTTTTCTTCTGACCTGTCATGGGAAGTCCTTTTCAACGTTTACACAACCGTTTGAAATCGCAATAGGCACACCGGTTATAGGCTTCGGTTTGCGTAAAGGGCGTTTCCGGGTCGTAGATCTCTTGCAATAGCCGTATGAGCCGCTCGCGGAATTCCGCTTCGTAAAGGGCGAAGTCGGTCACCTCTTCCTTGCCTTGCCGGTCCGTCTTCAACACGATGACGGGCGAGTAATCCTTGGAAGCCGCTTTGTGTATGTAGAGCAATGATGGCGCCACTTGCAACGGTTGCTTACGACAAAGGAGAGCGGCGTAAAGGAAAGTCTGGAAGATGTAACCGGGACGCT
This sequence comes from Prevotellaceae bacterium, assembly GCA_021204885.1. The sequence continues at coordinate 724 of JAJPYP010000118.1, read as the reverse complement.
TTTCATCGGGCGTGAAGAGTTGGGCGATGCTTTCCGCCGCCTTGGGTTCCCCGCCGGTCTTGTAATCGATGATGCGCAACCTTCCCTCCTTGATGTCCATGCGGTCCACTATGCCGCCGACGTTCAGCTGTAGTTCACCCAAAGGGGTGGCTATCCGTAGGGTTTCCTTCACTTCTTGTTCCAAAGCCTCGATGCGGAACGGGGCATACTCCCGGTCCATGCGCAGGAGTTGTTGCAGGTAGTAGCTGATGACCTTGGCATGGATTAGTTGCGTGCCGTTGTATTGCGGCCGCTCATGCTCCTTGGCATGGAAGAAATGGACTTTGAAGGCATTGTACACGTAGTCATCTAATTGACGCTCCTCTTTCAACAAGCGGTCCAAATCCTCTTTACGCACCTCGTTACCATGTCGGGTAAGGTCCATGTAAATATGTTGTGCCGAGGCATGGAATATGGTGCCGAAGAGGGCTGAACCTATCTCTGCGGTCACTTCGTCCACCGGTTTCAACCCGGCCACATAGTGGTAGTAGAACTTCAACCTGCAATCCAAGTAGGTGTTGAGCGCGGATGGAGAGAAGATGGGCGCATTGTTACGGCGTGTGTCGTCGCGTGACGTGTCGACTCCATTGTACCGCCGCACGTCGTATTTGTCATAGAGCCGGCGTAACATTTCGGGCGTCTTCTCTTTGATTATGGAATGGCTTTGACGGGGCTGGTGCGAGGC
>JAJPYP010000030.1 GCA_021204885.1 Prevotellaceae bacterium | reverse complement strand
CTTTTCCATGATGATGGCACGGAATTCCTCCAATTCGGCATCCGAATATCTTGTCTTTTCAGCCATAACTTGAATGTGTTTTATGTGGTTAGTATTTAAGTTATTGTTTATCTACATGTACAAGAAGCGTGAAGTCGTCGAAAACAAGCTCGGTCGCATCGGGCACATTTTCTGCAAGCGTCAAGGATACGCCCAACACTTGGTTCTTGATGTACTCGCCGTATTCCATGACCGCCTCGTCCGTGCGCGGATCTTTAGACAAAGTGATGGCTATCTTGTCGGTTATCTCGAAACCGCTCGACTTGCGCAGGTTCTGGATGCGGTTCACGAGTTCGCGGGCAATGCCTTCCCGTCGCAGCGGCTCGGTGACGGTCACCTCCAACGCCACGGTGAGCTTGCCTTCGTTGGCTACCAACCAGCCGGGAATGTCTTCGCTGAATATCTCCACGTCGGCCGCATCCAGCACGGCCTCACCGCCGTCGAGCTGTAAGGCATAATGTCCTTGTCGTTCCAACTGGGTAATGGCCTCTTGCGACAAGGCGGCCACGGCCGCGGCCACGGCTTTCATGCGCTTGCCGAACTTGGGGCCGAGTTTCTTGAAGTCGCACTTCACGCGCTTTACCAAGATGCCGGCCGTGCCTTCGACGAACTTGAGTTCCTTCACGTTGACCTCGTTCATAATGAGTGTCTTCACCGCCTCGATGTGGGTCCGTTGCGCCTCGTCCACAACAGGCACCATGATGCACTGCAAGGGTTGGCGCACCTTGATGTTCACCTTGCGGCGCAGGGCGAGCACCATTGAGGTGATGGTCTGTGCCAGCTGCATGCGCTCCTCCAAGTCGTTGTCGATGAAGGTCTCGTTAAAGATGGGAAAGAGGGCCAAGTGCACTGAAACCACGTTGTCGCGTCCGGTCGCCTTCACCAAGTCCATATAGAGCATATCGGCATAGAAGGGAGCGATGGGAGCCATCAACTTGGCCACCGTCTCCAAGCAGGTATAGAGTGTTTGGAAAGCCGAGAGTTTGTCCTCGGTCATACCGCCGCCCCAGAAGCGCTTGCGGTTCAGGCGCACGTACCAGTTGGAGAGGTTGTCGTTCACGAAATCTTGTATAAGCCGGCCGGCACGGGTAGGCTCGTAGTCGTTGTAGCAACTGTCCACGCGCTTCACCAAGGTGTTGAGCAGGGAGAGTATCCATCGGTCTATCTCCGGACGCCGGGCGAAAGGAACGTCGGCCTCGCTGTAGTCGAAGCCGTCCACGTTGGCATAGAGCGCGAAGAAAGAGTAGGTATTGTAAAGCGTGCCGAAGAACTTGCGGCGCACCTCTTCCACCCCTTCCACGTCGAACTTCAAGTTGTCCCAAGGCGCGGAGTTGGTAATCATGTACCAACGCAACGGGTCGGAGCCATACTTCTCGATGGCTTGGAAGGGATCCACGGCATTGCCCAACCGTTTGGACATCTTGTTGCCGTTCTTGTCGAGCACCAATCCGTTGGAGACGACGGCCTTGAAGCTCACGCTGTCGAACACCATCGAGGCGATGGCGTGCAACGTGAAGAACCAACCGCGCGTCTGGTCCACCCCTTCGGCGATGAAGTCGGCGGGGAAGAGACTGGCCGGCAATGTGGCTGTCAACCGACGCGAATCCACCTCGCCTTTGGAGACCGCTTGTATCTGTTCCCGGGTGAGTTGCTCGAACGGGTAGTGTATCTGCGCGTAGGGCATGGAACCCGAATCGAACCACACGTCGATAAGGTCGCTCTCGCGCTTCATGGGCTTGCCGCTGTCAGAGACAAGCAGTATCTCGTCCACGTAGGGACGGTGCAAGTCTATCTTCTCGTAATTCTCCTTGGTATAGAGACCCGGCACAAAGCCCCGCTCCTTGTAAGGATTGGAAGCCATCACGCCGGCGGCCACCGATTTATCCATCTCGTCGTAGAGTTCCTCTACCGACTCGATGCACTTCTCTTCCGTACCCTCTTCGGTGCGCCAGATGGGCAAAGGCGTACCCCAATAGCGGGAGCGGCTCAAGTTCCAGTCGTTCAAGTTCTCCAACCACTTGCCGAAGCGCCCCGTACCGGTAGACTCCGGTTTCCAGTTGATGGTCTTGTTCAAGGCAATCATGCGCTCCTTGCAAGCCGTGCTGCGGATAAACCAGCTGTCCAGCGGATAGTAGAGCACCGGCTTGTCGGTGCGCCAGCAATGCGGATAGTTGTGCACGTGCTTCTCTATCTTGAAGGCTTGCCCGGAGGCTTTCATCATCATGCACAGGTCGATGTCGAGCGATTCGGCGGCGGAGGCGGCTTTTTCGTCATACTTGCCCTCGACGGTGAACTGCGGGTCGTAAGCGTTCTTTACCCAGCGTCCCGCATACGTCTTATAAGCCTCCACATTGACACACGCCTTCACAAAAGCTTCATCCAGCTCTTCTAACAGATAGAACTTGCCGGTCAAGTCGACCATGGGGCGTGTCTCGCCGCGCTTGTTGATCAGGAAAAGTGACGGTATGCCCGCCGCACGCGCCACATTGGCATCATCGGCACCGAAAGTGGGAGCGATGTGCACGATGCCCGTACCGTCTTCGGTGGTGACGTAATCCCCGGGAATCACGCGGAAAGCCTTGGCCGAGGCTTCCTGCCAATGACCGTCGGCATCCACTTCCACCGGCTTCACCCACGGGATGAGTTGCTCGTACCGCATGCCCACCAAGTCGCTGCCTTTATACCGACCCACCACTTTGAAGGGGATGAGCTTGTCGCCCGGCTTGTAGTCTTCCAAAGCAAGCCCTTCGGCCTTCTTGTTGAAGTGGGCATAGAGCAGGGCTTCGGCCAGCACCACGGTTATCT
>JAJPYP010000164.1 GCA_021204885.1 Prevotellaceae bacterium | reverse complement strand
TACCGCAAAGGGTGGAAAGCCCCGCAATGTGCCGGCGTTATCCACACCGACTTCGAGAAAGGTTTCATACGCGCCGAGGTCATCAAATACGACGACTACATACGCTACGGCAGCGAGGCGGCCGTGCGCGAGGCGGGCAAGATGAGTGTGGAGGGTAAGGACTACGTGGTGCAGGATGGCGACATCATGCACTTCAGGTTCAATGTCTAAGTAAAAACAGGAGCGAATATGATATCATTGTTGTTTATCCATTGGAATCCGGACCCCGAACTATTCAACCTCTTCGGGAAAGTACCTATCCGCTACTACAGCTTGTTGTGGATAGTGGGGCTTATCTGCTCTTTCTTGAGCGTGCGCCGGCAATACCGCGACAAGCAGATAAGCGATGACAAGTTCGAACCGCTCTTCTTCTACTGCTTCTTCGGCATCCTATTGGGTTCGCGCTTGGGGCATTGCCTCTTTTACCAGCCCGACTACTACCTGCACCATCTTTCCGAGATTATACTCCCGGTCAAGTTCCTGCCTGGCGGAGGCTGGAAATGGACGGGCTACGAAGGGTTGGCCAGCCACGGCGGCACCTTGGGAATGATCATCGCGCTTTGGTTCTACTGCCGCCGCACGAAGATGCACTATATGGATGTGCTCGACATGATTGGTGTGGGCACCCCCATCTGTGCTTGCTGTATCCGCTTGGCCAACTTGATGAATTCCGAGATCATCGGCAAGGCTACCGATGTGCCTTGGGCCTTCATCTTCGAACGGGTGGACATGGTGCCGCGCCATCCGGCACAGCTGTATGAGGCCATCGCCTATTTTATATTCGCCGTAGGCATGTTCTTCCTCTACAAACGGGGATTGAAGGTAAGGCAAAAGGAGCGTATCGACTTGAAACGGCTGCCTACCCGTGTCTCCCTCTTATCTTTCCCTTATACACGCGGTTTCTTCTTCGGACTCTGCCTTACCGAGATATTCTTCTTCCGCTTCTTCATTGAATTCCTGAAAGAGAACCAAGTGGATTTCGAAGCCAATATGTCGCTCGACATGGGACAATGGCTTAGCGTGCCCTTCGTGCTGGTAGGCGTGTACTGCATGTTTTTTTACGGGAGGAGACATTAATCGCCTATTTCCCAAGCAAAATACGCTTGATGTTGTCTAACTTGTTCAACGCCTCAATCGGGGTGAGGTTGTTCAAGTCCAACTTCAATATCTCATCGCGTAACTGACTGAGGATAGGGTCTTCCAACTGGAAGAGGTTGAGCTGCATGCCGGCCGCAGAGGAGGCACCTTCGGTAATCTTCTTCGCGGTGAGGGCATCGCCTTGGCGGTTCTCGGATTCGAGTTGGTGCAGGATCTCGTCAGCCCGCCGCACGATGCTCTTGGGCATGCCCGCTATCTTGGCCACATGGATACCGAAGGAGTGCTCGCTGCCGCCCCTGACCAACTTACGCAGGAAGATGACTTTCCCGTCGGCCTCCTTCACCGATACGTTGTAGTTCTTGATGCGCTTGAAGCTTTTCTCCATCTCGTTAAGCTCATGGTAATGGGTGGCGAATAGGGTTCGTGCCTTGGCCTTGGGGTGTTCGTGAATGTGTTCCACAATGGCCCAGGCTATGGAGATGCCGTCGTAGGTGGAGGTGCCGCGTCCCAACTCGTCAAAAAGCACGAGGCTGCGGGGTGTGAGGTTGTTCAGGATGTTGGCCGCCTCGTTCATCTCTACCATGAAAGTAGACTCTCCCATGGAGATGTTGTCGCTGGCTCCCACGCGGGTGAATATCTTGTCCACCAAGCCGATGTGCGCCCACTCGGCCGGTACGAAGCTGCCCATCTGCGCCAAGAGCGTGATAAGCGCCGTCTGGCGCAGCAAGGCCGATTTGCCCGCCATGTTGGGACCGGTGACAATGATGATTTGTTGTGTATCGCTGTCCAAGCGCACGTCGTTGGCGATGTATTGCTCTCCCACGGGCAGTTGCCGCTCGATGACGGGATGACGGCCTGCGTGAATCTCCAATACGTCGTCATCGCCCAGTTCCGGACGAGTGTAACTATACTCTATGGCATCGGTGGCCATGGAGCGCAGGCAGTCCATTTGAGCCAGCAGGGCGGCATCGGTCTGAATGGCGGGGATATACGGCATGAGCGACTGCACCAATTCAGCGAAAATGCGCGATTCCAACGCTAATATCTTCTCCTCGGCACCCAATATCTTCTCCTCGTATTCCTTTAACTCTTGCGTGATGTAGCGTTCGGCGTTGGCCAACGTCTGTTTGCGTATCCAGGTCTCGGGCACCTTCTCCTTGTGGGCATTGCGCACCTCGATGTAGTAGCCGAACACATTGTTGTAGCCGATCTTCAAGCTGGGGATGCCCGTCTGGGTACTCTCGCGCTGCTGGATGCGGAGCAGGTAATCCTTACCGGAATAGGCAATGCCCCGCAATTCGTCCAACTCCTCGCACACCCCCTCTTTGATGAAGCCGCCTTTGTTTGCTAATAAGGGGGGCTCGTCGCTAATCTCTTTGGCTATACGCTCGCGGGCCTCCAAGCAGAGGTCCAATCCCTTGGCCATTTGGCTCAAACAGGCGTTGTCGGCATCGGCACAAGCCGCCTTGAGCGGCTCCACCGCTTGCAGGGCCACCTTCAACGCCACCAAGTCGCGCGGAGAGACACGCCCTACCGCCACTTTGGAGACAATCCGCTCCAAATCGCCCACCGTGTGCAACCTGTCCTCTACAGTGGCCTTGAAGTCGGGATGGGCCACGAAGTAAGCCACCACATCCAAACGCTCGTTGATGGGCCGCGCCTCTTTCAACGGGAACAGGAGCCAACGCCGCAACAGACGTGCCCCCATCGGGGTGATGGT
>JAJPYP010000111.1 GCA_021204885.1 Prevotellaceae bacterium | reverse complement strand
ACCCCGAGAGCTTGACCGACCCTTCGTATGCCGGACAGTTGATGACGCTTACCTATCCGTTGGTGGGCAACTACGGGGTGCCGCCCTTTACCTTCGAGAAGAACGGGCTGCCCACATTCATGGAGAGCGGCCGCATCCATGCCGATGCCATTATCGTGAGCGATTACAGTGCCCAGTACAGTCACTGGAACGCCGTGGAGAGCTTGGGCAGCTGGTTGAAACGGGAGATGGTTCCCGGCATTACCGGCATAGACACCCGCGAGCTCACCAAGCTGTTGCGAGAACGTGGCGTGATGATGGGACGCATCGTCTTTGACGACGACAGGCCGGCCGCCGGCAGCGAAGAACCCGTGGAGTGGGTGAAATACGGTGAGGTGAACTATGTGGACCGCGTGAGTTGCAAGGAGATCATCAGCTACGCCGGCCAGGAGGCCCGCTCGTTCACGGTCGACATGCCGAAAGAGGAGCTGAATGCCGCCCTTGGAGGGCAGGGCATGAAGCGCATCGTCCTCGTGGATTGCGGTGTGAAGAGCAACATCTTGCGTTGCCTTATCAAGCGCGGTGTGGAGGTAGTGCGCGTGCCATGGAACTATGACTTCAACGGGCTCACGTTCGACGGGCTCTTCATCTCCAACGGACCGGGCGACCCCGACACTTGCGATGCCGCCGTGCAGAACATACGCCGGGCCATGCAGAATGAAAGCCTTCCCATCTTCGGCATCTGCATGGGCAACCAGCTATTAGGCAAGGCAGGCGGCGCCAAGATATACAAGCTGAAGTACGGTCATCGCAGCCACAACCAGCCCGTGCGCATGGTGGGTACCGACCGCTGCTTCATCACCTCGCAGAACCACGGCTATGCCGTAGACAACAATACCCTCTCGGGCGATTGGGAACCCCTCTTCGTGAACATGAACGACGGGTCCAACGAAGGCGTGCGCCACAAACACAACCCTTGGTTTTCGGCGCAGTTCCACCCCGAAGCCGCCAGCGGGCCTACGGACACGGAGTTCCTGTTCGACGAGTTCATCAAGCTGTTGTAACATGCCGATTCCAACTGACAAAGAAACCAAAGAAGCACAAAGAAGCACAATGAAAGAAGAAATCATAAAGAAAGTCCTTGTATTGGGTTCCGGCGCACTGAAGATAGGTGAGGCCGGCGAGTTCGATTACTCCGGTTCACAGGCATTGAAGGCTTTGAAAGAGGAGGGAATAGAGACCATCCTGATCAACCCCAACATCGCTACGGTGCAGACATCGGAAGGCGTGGCCGACCGCATCTACTTCCTGCCCGTCACGCCTTACTTCGTGGAGAAGGTCATCAAGAAGGAACGTCCCGACGGCATCATGCTTGCCTTCGGCGGGCAGACCGCGCTGAATTGCGGCGTGACGCTCTACAAGGAAAAGGTGTTGGAGAAATACGGCGTGCGCGTCTTGGGTACGCCCGTACAAGCCATCATCGATACCGAAGACCGGGAATTCTTCGTGGAACGCTTGAAAGAGATAGGCGTGAAGACCATCCAAAGCCAAGCCGTGGAGAATGCCCAAGACGCCCGCGACGCGGCCCGCCGCTTGGGCTATCCCGTCATCGTGCGTGCCGCTTACGCCTTGGGCGGCTTGGGTTCCGGCTTCTGCGACAACGAAGAGCAGCTGAACGCCTTGGTGGAGAAAGCCTTCTCCTTCTCCCCGCAAGTGCTCGTGGAGAAATCGTTGCGCGGCTGGAAAGAGGTGGAGTATGAAGTGGTGCGCGACCGCTTCGACAACTGCATCACCGTTTGTAACATGGAGAACTTCGACCCGCTTGGCATCCACACGGGCGAGAGCATCGTCATCGCCCCCTCGCAGACGCTGAGCAACACCGACTACCACAAGTTGCGTGCGTTGGCCATTCGCATCATCCGCCACATAGGCATCATCGGCGAGTGCAACGTGCAATATGCCTACGACCCGAACAGCGAAGACTACCGCGTCATCGAGGTGAACGCCCGTTTGAGCCGTTCCTCGGCATTGGCCTCCAAAGCCACCGGCTACCCCTTGGCCTTCGTGGCCGCCAAGTTGGGCTTGGGTTACGGACTCTTCGACTTGAAGAACTCCGTCACCAAGACCACCAGCGCCTTCTTCGAGCCGGCACTCGACTACGTGGTGTGCAAGATACCCCGTTGGGACTTGGGCAAGTTCCACGGTGTGGACAAAGAGATAGGTTCCTCCATGAAGTCGGTGGGCGAAGTCATGGCCATAGGCCGCACCTTTGAAGAGGCCATACAGAAAGGCATCCGCATGATAGGGCAGGGCATGCACGGCCTCACCGAGAACAAAGAGTTAGTCATCCCCGACATAGACAAGGCGCTCAAAGAGCCTACCGACAAGCGCATCTTCGTCATCTCCAAAGCCTTCCGTGCCGGTTATACCGTAGACCAAGTACACGAGCTCACCCAGATAGACCGTTGGTTCTTGGAGAAGCTTATGAACATCATGAACACCACACGGGAATTGGAACAGTGGGCCGCCAACCACAAGCAACTCTCCGACCTGCCCGACGAATTGCTGCGCAAGGCCAAGATACAGGGCTTCTCCGACTTCCAGATAGCCCGCGCCATAGGTTATGACAGCGACTTGGACGAAGGCAACCTGCACGTGCGCGAGCACCGCAAGCGCCGTGGCATCGTGCCTGTGGTGAAGCAGATAGACACGCTGGCCGCTGAATATCCCGCACAGACCAACTACCTCTACCTTACCTACAGCGGCGTGGCCGGCGACGTGACCTATACGGGCGACCGTAAGTCCATCGTGGTGCTCGGTTCGGGCGCCTACCGCATCGGCTCCTCGGTAGAGTTCGACTGGTGCGGCGTGCAGGCGTTGA
>JAJPYP010000119.1 GCA_021204885.1 Prevotellaceae bacterium | reverse complement strand
GTACATATTGTCAGATTACATACACTTAGCACATTGTAAAAAATGATTGCATCCATTCAAGCGCTGCTGCAGAAAGAGGCGCAAGCCGTATTGAACATTCCCGTGACGGAGGCATACGAAAGGGCCGTGACACTCATCGTGGAACAGATACACCGCAAGAAAGGAAAACTGGTCACCTCGGGCATGGGCAAGGCAGGGCAGATTGCCATGAATATCGCCACCACCTTCTGCTCTACCGGCATACCTGCCGTCTTCCTGCACCCCAGCGAGGCACAGCACGGTGATTTAGGCATCCTGCAAGAGAACGACCTGCTGTTGCTCGTCTCCAATTCGGGCAAGACTCGCGAAATTGTGGAACTCACCCAGTTGGTACACAACCTGAATCCGCGGCTCCAATGCATCGTCATTACAGGCAATCCCGACAGTCCGCTGGCCAAAGGGGCCACCGTCTGCCTCAGTACGGGCAGTCCCAAGGAGGTCTGTCCCTTCGGTCTTACCCCCACCACTTCCACCACAGCCATGACCGTTATCGGCGACATACTTGTGGTGCAGACCATGCAACAGACCGGGTTTACCATCGATCAATACTCGAAGCTCCACCACGGGGGCTACTTGGGTGAGAAATCGAGGTCGTTATGCGTAAGGTAGTCGGCATCGGAGAGACCATCCTCGACATCATCTTCCGTGGTGGACAACCCACGGCGGCTGTGCCGGGCGGTTCTGTGTTCAACGGCATCGTTTCGTTGGCAAGGGCAGGCGTGCATGTAAACTTCATCAGCGAGACAGGCAATGACCGCATCGGCGATATTATCCTGCAATTCATGCGGCAAAACGGTGTGCCCACCGACCATGTCAATGTCTTTCCTAACGGAAAATCCCCCGTTTCCATCGCGTTTCTCGACAATAAGAGCGATGCCCGGTATATCTTCTACAAAGAGTACCCCAAGCAGCGGTTGGATGTCGACATTCCCCGGATTGACCGGGATGACATCGTCATGATAGGCTCCTACTATGCGCTGAACCCCGTGTTGCGCGGAAAGGTCACCGAACTCCTCGACGAGGCACGCCGTCGCGGTGCCATCATTTATTACGACCCCAACTTCCGCGCCCCGCACAAGGCCGAGGCGTTGAAGCTCATGCCCGTCATCATCGAGAATTTGGAGTATGCCGACATTGTGCGCGGCTCCCAAGACGATTTCTACAACCTCTACGGTCTGGTCGATGCCGACAAAATATACGAAGACAAGATCAAGTTCTACTGTCCTTCCTTCCTCTGTACCGCAGGTGCCGGCAGCGTAGCCCTGCGCACCCCCGGACTCCGCAAAGACTATCCCGTTCCTTCCATCCAAGCCGTCAGCACCATCGGGGCCGGCGACAACTTCAACGCCGGCATTGTCTATGGTCTCTTGAAGTACGGCATCCTGCACGATGACATCCCCACCATGACCGAAAGCGACTGGGACAAGGTCACAGCCTCAGGCATCGCCTTCTCTACCGAGGCATGCCGCAGCCTTAACAACTCCATTTCCAACGAATTCGCACAGAAATTGCGCAGTGAGTAAGGAGTAAAGCAAAAAATACGTAACTTTGCAGCCCGAAAACAAACAGTAATACAAGTTTAATGAAGACATTCGAAGAGCTGGGCGTGTCGCCCCAGATACGCCGCGCCATTGAAGAGATGGGTTTCGTACAGCCCATGCCTGTACAAGAAGAAGTAATACCCTACCTTTTAGGAGAGAACAACGACATTGTGGCGTTGGCCCAGACAGGTACCGGGAAGACCGCCGCTTTCGGTCTGCCGCTCATCCAGAAGACCGATGTAAGCCGTGAGGTTCCCCAATCCCTTATCCTCTGTCCCACGCGCGAGCTCTGCCTGCAGATAGCCGGCGACTTGAACGACTACTCCAAATACGTCGTGGGGTTGCGTGTGCTGCCCGTTTACGGCGGCTCTTCCATCGAGAGCCAAATACGCGCCTTGAAGAGAGGCGTACACATCATCGTGGCCACTCCCGGCCGTCTCATCGACCTGATGGAACGCAAGACCGTATCGCTCTCCACCATTCAGAATGTGGTCATGGACGAGGCCGATGAGATGCTTGACATGGGTTTCACCGACAGCATCAATGCCATTCTGGCCGATGTACCCCAAGAGCGTAACACGCTGCTCTTCTCGGCCACCATGAGCGAAGAGATAGCCCGCATCTCCAAGAACTACCTGCACGATGCCAAAGAGGTGGTCATCGGCCGGCGCAACGAGGGTACCAACAATGTCACCCACATAGTATACTGCGTCCACGCCAAAGACAAATACGCCGCGCTCAAACGCATTGTCGACTACTATCCCCAGATATACGGCATCATCTTCTGCCGCACCCGAAAGGAGACGCAGGAGATTGCCGACAAACTCATGCAGGAGGGCTACAATGCCGATGCCCTGCACGGCGAGCTTAGCCAAGCCCAACGCGATGCCGTCATGCAGAAGTTCCGCATCCGCAACCTGCAACTGCTCGTGGCCACCGACGTGGCCGCCCGTGGACTGGATGTGGAAGACCTTACCCACATCATCAACTACGGTTTCCCCGACGATAACGAAGTCTACACCCACCGCAGCGGACGTACCGGCAGAGCCGGCAAGCTGGGTACCTCCATCGCCATCATCAACTTGCGCGAGAAGGGGAAGATGCGCCAGATAGAGCACACCTTGGGCAAGAAATTCCAGCAAGGAGTCATGCCCACCGCCAAGCAAATCTGCGAGCAGCAACTCCTCAAGGTGATAGACGATTTGGAGAAAGTGAAGGTCAACGAAGCCGAAATCAACGACTTCATGCCCGACATCTACCGCAAGCTCGACTGGCTCTCCAAAGAAGACC
>JAJPYP010000170.1 GCA_021204885.1 Prevotellaceae bacterium | reverse complement strand
GTAGCCCAGCTCCAAGTATAAGCGTCTTCGGTGTAGATACTTACGTAGATGCTCTTGAACGTCGTCGCGGGTACACGGTACTCTATGTAGTTCTTGTCCGAATCCTGAGCAGAAGTGATCTTACCGTAGTTATAGCCTACTTCGGTAGCATGGTAGGTCGCATTGTCAACCAATACGGCATCGACAGTCAACGTATCGTTACCGGCAACTTCCTGCGTTTCGGTGTAAGCCCCCTTGCTGTCGGCCTTGGAGGTAGCGAAGTCAACGTAGTAGTGAGAAAGGATAGTGGTATCTTCCTTCTCGTTGGCACCGAAGAAGTTGAAGATTTGAGTCATGCCCATCGTACCGGTGGTAGCTTGGCCGGAAGCCCAGTTGTCAGGTACCAAGTATCCGTAGTAGATACCATTCACAACTTGGCCCGTCTTGATGGAGAAGTTGGTCGGTACACCGGTGGGCAATACCTTCGTCATGGTGACGGTCAGCGAAGCCAAGATACGTCCGTTGGAGTTGGAGATGGTCAACGTACCAGTGTAAGCCTTGTTATCGGTGAAGTTGGTCCATGCCAAGCCGGCATTGGTGTTCATTACCGTGTAAATCTGCGTAACGGCACTGAAGTCGATGGAAAGGTCATTCAATTCACCGTTCTCTGTGTGTGCCAACTCATTCCCGTTCTTGTCGAGCAAGTAGAGTTCGAATGCCTCGGTAGAGCTGCCGACCTTGTCGGTTACCCAAGTAGATGTAGTGGCGTCGGTCAGTTTAGCCAAAGATACGGAAACCTTATCGGAAGGCGTATCCAAAATCGTCTCATACTCGGGTACAATCGTCGTGGCAGGAGCGCTCCAGCTTGTACCGGAATCGCCAAGCAATACATAGAATGCCTTGCCATCGGGGTCAACCAACGTACCGTCGTAGTTCACGGCAAATACACGGAAACCGATAACGTCACCGTCGGCTTCGGCACTCGTTACCTTGATGGTGATGGTGTTGCCTTCAACGACCTTGTTCAAACCTTCGTAGGTATAGCTGTTCCATGCGTTCCATTCAGACGGAGCGGATTCAACGGCATTGTCCTCATAATCCAACGTTACATAGAGGGCCTTGATGTTCTCGGCCTTGAGCGTGATGTCATCACCGTTATCATCGGTCAACGTACCGCGGTTATCGTTCCATGCTGCGTGGTCTACTAACTTGATGACGATGTCTTCACCTACCACACCTTGATAGAGTTGGTAGTTGCTGCGGTCATCCATTCCATCTTCAGTGGTATAATCGTTCTTTGAATCATCGGCGACGGCCGGCGTGGGGTACTTGTTTCCATCATAAGAAGCATCACTGCTGACAAGCCATCTTCTCTCTATATCATACCCGGCGGGTACGGAGTTGGGATCAAAGAAGCTGTTACCCATCTTTTCATAGTAACGGTTGTTGATAACATCAACGGCGGTTGAACCAACGGTGTACCACAACTGATAAACGGCATCATATTCTTTCCACTCGAAAGTCACATCGTATGTAGAGGTGGCATAGCGGCCTGCGTATGCCTCGAGCGTGTTGTTGGCCTGTACGGCAAAGAGCACTTGCTTGGTCTCCTTGTTGACGGTAGTCTGTACGGCGGCATTGAAGTCGTCCTTTGCAAGGTTGTCTACCACCTCGACGGTAATGGTCCACAAGCCTACCTCTTCGGCCTTGGTGAGCAACGTGCCGGTGTTCTTCTCCACTTTCTTTACGGTAACGATGTCGTCCAACGTGCCACCCTGGCTGTTCACGAAACGAATCATCTCGGGAGTCAATGTGGCGTTGATAGGAGATACACGTACATCGAGTGTAGCCTCTTTCTTATACAATTTGCCGGCCTCGAATTCCATCGGGTTCTCAGTCTCGGGACCGAAGGTGTTGGTTTGCTCGATACCGTTGGTGAATACCAAGTTGGGGTTCCCGGCTTCGGCTTGTGTGGTATAAGAGTAAACCAGCTCAATGCTCGTGACACCTGCCTCAACCAATACGGTGATGGCATCCAAGTTCGGGTTGATCTCAACCAAAGCGTCGCTGATGGCCTGCATGGTCTCCTTCAATGTGGCGATGTCGGTGGCGTTGGCGGCGATGGCGGCAGTATTGTCGGCGATAGCCTCTTCCAACTGCGTCTTTACAGCCTCAATCTGCTCGGTCAAGCCGGCGATGCTCTCGGCAGAATCATCACTCTCGATGTACTGGCTCAACGCATCGATCTGTGCCTGGTAGTCGGCAGCCTCAACGGCAGCTTGGAATGCGTTCAAGGCATCCAACTGAATCTGCAAGTTGGCATCGGCAGCCTCGCGTGTCTTGGACTCGTCGCTTACAGTACCCGTCAAGGCAGACAACGTGGCGTTGGCAGCGTCGATGGCAGCCTGCAAAGCCTCTTCGGTCTCTTTGCTGCCTGCATTGCTGCTGGCGGCTTGCAAGGCCTCGATGGCGGTCTGGGCGGCGGCAATCTGCGCGTTCAGCGTAGCTGTCGTAGCTTCATAGTTCTGTTGCAGCGTAGCCAAGTTGGTGGCCAACGTGCTGATTTCAGAAGCATCGGCTTTGTTATCGATGGCACTTTGCAGTGCTGATTGTGCCGATGTGATTTGGCTCTGCAATGAACTCTGTGCCGAAGAGAGCTGGCTCTCCAAAGTAGACTGCACAGAGGACAAGCTCGTTGACAGCGAAGAGGACGATGTGCTCAAACCGTCGATTTGGCTTTGCAAGTTCTCAATGTCGTCATCATAGTCCTTGCAGGACACGAACGTTCCTATCGCGGTAACCAGCATGGCCCCGCATAGGATTGCACTTAAAAACTTTTTGTTCATAATAGAAATGATTAAATTTATAAATTTATAAAACTAAAAGTGGTTTCTCGTTTCGTTTG